>JBBSVB010000164.1:0-5895 GCA_038233875.1 Actinomycetales bacterium
AAGTTCGTGGTACTGCGTGTGGTCCTGGCCCCCACTTTTATGCGGTGGAGGCTGGTTCAACTGGTGCAGTCGTCGATGTCGAGGTCTTCTGTGTTGTTGTTTAGTTACATGCCGCGCGTGCTGGATGAGTCGGGCTTCGATGCGTTCCTAGTTAGGTTTATGCCAGGGCTTACCCGGAGTCAACCGTGAGATAAACCAGCGGCGCAAACGACCCGTCGGACGGTAGCCGTCGGCGGAGCCGACCACTCCTTCCTCGCCTTCGCGCAGGGCCTCACCGCGGATCTGGGCACGCAAGACCATGCCCCGCTGCTCCTCGCGCCGGACTGCAGTTTTGCCTTCGGAGCTTGCCGGCCCGGCATCGGTAGCGGTGAGCACACCGGCTAACACATCCACCTGTTGGCTGAAGTACTTCAACATCACCGATACGGACGCAATGACTGGCACGGCCAAAAATGCGCCCACGATGCCGAAAAGGGTGCTACCGCCCACAATCGCCAGCAACACCAGCCCCGGGTGCAGATCCATGGACTTGCTCTGCAGAACGGGCAAAAGAACGTTGCCCTCAATCTGCTGCACCGCAAGCACCAAGATGAAGACGAAAACGGCTGTCCCGAAGCCGTTAGAAACTAGCGCCACTAAGACCGCAAAGCCCCCTGCGACGAAGGCGCCGACGACTGGGATGAAGGCACCGAAGAACGTCAGGACCGTCAACGCGAACGCTAAGGGCACTCCGGCAATAAGCAGACCAGCCCCGATCAGGGCGGCGTCGATGAGGCCGACGAGGGCCTGTGTTCGGACGAAGCCGCTTACGGTGTTCCACACGCGCTGGCTGACTTCCACCACGTGTTGCCCAACATACCGACCCGTCCACCGGTAAAGGAACGGAAGGAACCTTGTCCCGTCTTTAAGGAAGAAGAACGTCAACACCAGCACCAAAAAGGTGGTGACCACGACGTTACCCAACACCGCAACCCCGGTAAAGACCCCGGCCATAATGGCGCTGGACCGCTCCTGGAGGGTCGCACGTGCCTGATCGGCAAAATTCAGCAATTCTTCATTGTTGAAGTTCAGCGGAGGACCGGCCACCCACACCTGAAGTCGTGTCAGACCGATGGAACCTTGGTCAACGACCTGCGAGCCTTGATCGATGATCGAGGGCACAATCCAGGAAAAGATCCCGACTAGCGCGGCCAGCGCCAGGAGCAAGGTGGTCGCGGCAGCGAGCCCAGCCGGCCACTTCTTGGAACGCAAAAATCTCGTCACCGGCCACAGCACGCTAGTCACTAACAACGCCATGATGACGGGGAAGACCACGACCCAGGCTTGGGCTACGAGCCACAGAACCGCGCCTGCGGCGATGACAATGACGAGGAAGCGGGTGGCCCACACCGCGGTCAGCGTCATGGAGCGCGCCAAGACGACGCCTCTGTCCATGGGCGCCGAGGGCATGTCCGAGGTTCCCGTCATGAAGCCGAGCGCCCATGCAGTGGAACCGCATCGAGACGCAACGACGTCGCATCACTGGCCCCGGGGCACGCCAGGATGCAGCGCTTCCCAACGTTGGAAGTCTCCACGCCGACCACCTGAGTCCACTCTTCGTAGGCGAAGTCGGCCATCGCTGCGCCCTCGGGCCCGGAATTCCAGACGACCACGCTGTGTGTTCCTTCGCTAGTGACGGTAATGCGGCGGTTCAGTGTCGGATCAAGCACACCGACAGGCCCGTCTGTGACATAGTCAACGCCCTCAAGGCCCTGAAGAGATACATCGCGGACGACCCTGACACGTAGGCAGATATGCAGAGCACGGTCACTCTCCTTTGTGGAGGTGGGGTTTACTGGGCGAGGCCGGTTTCGTCGACCTTGCGGTACCAGGTGGTGCTCATAACGCTCTCAACGTCTTCGAGCGTGGGCACAATGCTGGCATGTGCGTAGGTCCCCGACGCCAGGCTTCAATCCTTGAATAGCTTCACAGTCCTACGGATTGCCCTACATAACCCAGTCGCAGTAACTCGCTACCTCATCGGACGTACTCGCCACTCCCCCAAAAGTTGTCCTCGTCGCAGGTGTAGCGACTGCGGTCATAGCAGCAGATTAAGCAACACGGTCAACACGACGGACGCGACGATCGAGAGCAACAGCATGGCCAAACACCCCGACACCACCGCCGAGCGGCCTGACCTGCACGTTGCGTGCAATTCTCATACGGGCCTTCCGGTTCGTGGCACACCCTGGTGCCGCACGTTGATAAGCGGTACCACCCGCGAAGCCGTAGCCGGGCGCTGCCGCTAAGGGGTGGGGCGGGCGCCCGGCTACGGGGTTCGTGGGGACTAACCCTTGGACTGGCTGGAAGCCTGCACGTTGTCTTTGGCCTGTTGGCCTGACTCCTTGACGTCAGCAACGGTGGACTGGCCCTCGCCCTTAACCGTCTCTGCCGAACCCTGCGCGCTTTGTTTGACTTCTTGGGCGGCCTGTTGGGCGGGTTCCTTCAGGTTCTGGGCGATGTCCTGCCCGGCGGTCTTGGCTTGATCCAGTAGCGGTTGCGCTTTCTCTTGCACCGCTTCGGCGGCTTGGCGTTCCTTCTCGCTCGCCGGCAGCAGAGATCCGAGCAACCACCCAGCACCAAGAGCGATGAGTCCTACCGCTAGAGGGTTGCCGCTGGCCTGACGTTTGGCCGCGTCGGGCAAACCCTGCGCGCTCTGAGCGGGGTCCCCCGTCAAGGACTGGTCCGTGCCGCCGGTCACTGACTGTTTGACGTCGCTGGCTGATCCCATGATTCGGTCCTTTACGTCACTCACTTTGTGAGCGACTTTGTCTTTCTGGCGTTGAGCAACATTGCTGGGAGAGACCGTCTCACCCAGCTCGTTCACGTTGTGGCTTAAGTTCGCGCGGGTCTCTTCGATCTCACGGCGGATCTGGTCCGGGTCGTTGCTAGTCATCGGCTCTCCTCGTTTCCTTTCAATGCATCAGGGATCTTTTTGGCGCTCTGCGCGGTGTGCGGCAACCCTTGGACCTGCTGCAACGCTGTACGACCTAACAAGGCCAACACGGCGGCGATCACGGCCCACACCGCAGCCACGATCAACGCCGACCAACCGTGCCCAAGGATGTTGCCAAGGCCCCACCACAGCGCGATCGAGAGGAACAACAACACAAAATGTGCTGCTACCCCTGCCCCGCTGAGCAGGCCAACACCTTTGCCGCCGCGCTTAGCAGACGCCGACAACTCTGCTTTTGCCAGCGCTGTCTCTTGCTGGATGAGGGTGGACAAATCTTTGCTGATGTCACCCACCAGCTCACCCAGGGACGACAACGACCGTCCACCGACACCACCGGTGTCGGTGTCGTGGCGCCGACCTGCGCCGGTGGGTTCACCCAAACTGGTGGCCCCGGTTACGGGGTCGTTTTCGTGGGGCGACGTTCCAGGGTAGGGCTGGGTCATCGCCTGCCCGGTCCGTCCTGAGTTGTGAACCCGGAAACGAACTGGTCGTCGGAGGCAGCCGCGGTCGTGTCCGGGTAGCCCATCTCGTCACCGATCCCAGCCTGGCTCTGAACCGGTGACCCGGGTGCCTGTTCCTCAGTAAACGTCGCAGCCGCTGGCGACGTACCACCCGAGCGGTAGAGGTCACCACCGGCGGACCGGTCCTGGGCTGAGTCGTTCGACTCACCCGGCCCGTCGCTGGCCAGACCGCGGGTCAGACGCCCCGCGAGCAGACCAATCCCCGCAGCTACCAAAATGAAGGTGCCCGGGCGTTTTTGAGCGAACCGCTTCACCTCGCCCACAACGGCATCGGGCTCGTTGTCTTCCAACCACCCAGCAAAATCCTGGGTGCGCCGCGAAGCCTGACGGGCCAAATCGGTCACGGGACCGGACTGCTCCGAATTCTCAGCCATCGAGTCCAGTTCGGCACTGACCGACATGAGACCGTCGGTAAGCCGCTGCTTTTGGGTGCCTGCCTGCTCCGATAGTTCGGACTTGCCCTGAGACAACAAGTTCTTGGCTTGTTCACTTGCGGTGGACGCGACCTTAGTGGCCTCGTCTTTGGCTACACCAGCAACCTGCGTGCCACCCTCTTTCGCTTTCTGGGCGACCTGCTGGCCCTCGTCTTTGGCCGCGTCAGCACTCGAAGAGTCCGACGAAGAGGGCTCGTGCTCACCGAAACCCGTGTTTCCCCCATAGCCAGTCATGGTTGCCTCAACTGTGGGGTTCGTTTCTCCAGTCGCCGCCGGGCTACCCATAGGGTCGTGCCCGGCATCAGGGTTGGTCGGGTTCTCTGCTGATGTCATCAATCGCACCTTCTGTTGGTAGGCGGTCACATTCGTCGTGGAAGCCGTAACCGGCAGCACGGGCTCAGGTACCGACCGGTTCGCTTAGCCCCCGCCAATAAACCACAACCGGGCCCTGCCCGCACGCGGAAACCGTCACCGCACTCCCCCTGGTAATCACGCCACGAGCACAGATCGCGGACAACACCCAACGCGCCGAGGTCGAAGTCGAACAGGTCAAAATCCGGTGGGACATACGCACCGAACGAACAACGCCACGCCGCGGCGTCATCGGTGCTCTGACCTGCCTTCATTTCATCTCCTCAAGAAACAACACGGGGGTCGCCCGAAGGGAAACCCCACACGGCAAGCGCATCTGCTCCGGTGCCTTACAGTGTAAACCTGAAGGTCTTTAGCGCCTTCAACTGTTGGCTGTATCCCCCCACGTGAAGGTTGTGCTCATGCCATCGAAACCGTTACCAGCCTTTGCTGCCGATATCGCGATATGGCAACGCGAAGGGGCATGCCGCGAGGTGGACCCGGACTTGTTCTTTGTCGAAGGGCTGCGCGGGTTAATGCGCGCCCACCTAGTGACACAAGCCAAAACGATTTGCGCGGCGTGTCCTGTCATCGCGGCCTGCCGCGAGCACGGAGTAAAAACCCAAGAGCCGTACGGCATCTGGGGAGGCCTAACCCAGCCCGAGCGTCAAACGGCCCTTCGGGGGCACCGATGGAACACCCCACGCCCAGAACCCGCGCGCCGCTAGTAACGGCTGCACCTGTGAGCAGGTCCGGGCTCGGACAAAAAACTGCCGGTCACGATGCAAGCGACCCGCTAGGACCTTTGGCATCGTGACCGGCAAGTAGTTGTGGTTAGCGGCCTAAGCCGGTTTTGTCGACCTTGCGGTGGAACCGCATCCCAGCCACGCCACCGAGGATGGCGGCGAGCAACGTGATCAACGCAATCGCGGCAGCAACAATGATGCCAGCGGTGGTCAGGTCGCCTTCAGCGATCGGGATCCGGGGGAAGGCATTGAGCTGGGCCAGCACGTTGTACTCATCGCCAGCCACAACACCCACGACCGCGAGGACGACCGCGATGATCAGGGCCCAAAGCCACACGGCCAGGCCCTGCTTCGCGCCATCGAAGCGGGCCATGCGCCCGGCGACGTACCCACCGCAGTAGTACGCGAGGAACAAGATCGCGGCCAAGATCGCGCCGCCAACCCAACTCACCGTGCTCGGATCCGCCGAGGTCGCGGAGGACGTGGCCGAATCGATAGTGGTATCCGTACCCAACCCAACAGCCGTACCAGCCGCAGCCAGCAACGCAGTCAACAGGACGGCCATACCGGTAGCGGTGAGCCACCCGAAAAACGCCGACCCGAACTTGATGCCACCGTGCTCGTCCTTTTCCCGCTCGACCACAGACTTTCGGTCTTCGGTCACAACCGCACGATCCTGGTCGCGATCGTGATCGTGGGAGGTGTGGTCGCTGTGGCCTGGATTGGAACTCTTACCGACCGTGTCACGGTTGTGGTCGTTGAGGTTGTGTGGTCCAGCGTTGGTGCTCATGTCGTGTGCTCTCTTTCGATTCAGGGGGGTGCCGCGCGGGCTGGGAGCACGTGTTCTA
>JBBSVB010000165.1:0-5893 GCA_038233875.1 Actinomycetales bacterium
AACAGAATATGCTCGGCCTCGTAGTCAGTCGGCGTGCGTTTGTAGGTGTTGGAGCGGTCTTCGCTGTGGTGCCACGGGCCGATCAGGAGCACGTCGCGCACGATCATCCAACCGGTGTCGGTGCCCCAACTGGTCTCCAAAACCATGGTCCCCGGCAGGTACCGACGGGCGGCTGGCACCTGTGCATCGCTGGGCGCCAGCCCGAAGGAACCGGCGTGTCGGCCCAACACCCGCCCGAAAGTACTTGGGGAGTCGAAGCGCGGGACGCACATCCAATCGATCGACCCACCCGGTGAGACCAGCGCGGACACTTCGCCGTCGCTGAGGAATCCGTAGTCGCCGATCGGCACGTCGCCGTGGCCGTCGTAGGTGCCGGGGGTCGGGGCTTGACTCATCCCCGCACTATTGCCCGCTGCGAGTGATCCGGCAACCGGTCGGCATACCGAAGCGGTGGTTGCGACGTGTGCCACTAATATGTCCCAGGCGAGATAAGGCACCAACCAACCGAAGGGAACAGGTGTATGCGGATCGGCATTCTGACCGGTGGGGGCGACGTCCCAGGACTCAACCCGTGCATCAAAGCGGTGGTCAATCGAGTTCACGAGGCGGGCCACGAAGTGATCGGAATCCGACGCGGATGGGGCGGGTTGGCCACCACCAACCTTGACGACCCGGCCACCATCGAGGCGAACTTCATCACCCTGGACCCCGCGCGGGTGCGCACGGTCGACCGCAGCGGCGGGACGTTCCTGCACTCCTCGCGGACCAACCCTGGAAAAATGCCGACCAAAGATGTGCCCGACTTCTTGCTCGACCAAGCCGAGGGAGACGGGCCGCACGACTTCACCGGGCACGCGTTGAAGGTCCTGGAGCACATGGGCATCGACGTGCTGATCCCGATCGGCGGCGACGACACGCTGTCCTACGGCCTTCGGATGCACCAAGAGGGTGTGCCCACGATCGCCATCCCGAAGACCATGGACAACGATGTGCACGGCACCGACTACTGCATCGGTTTCTCCACCGCAATCACCCGCGGCGTTCAGTTCATTCACAACTTGCGGACCTCCACCGGGTCCCACGAGAGGATCGCGGTCGTCGAGTTGTTTGGCCGCTACTCCGGCGAGACGTCGCTCATCACGGCCTACCTGGCGGGGGTTGATCGAGCGCTGATCTCCGAGGTGCCGTTCGACATCGACCGGCTCAGCGAGTTGCTGGTGGCCGACAAGGGACATAACCCCAGCAAGTACGCGATGTGCACCATCTCTGAGGGTGCCACGATCGAGGGCGGCGACATGATGCTCTCGGGTGACGCCGATGCCTACGGCCACCGCAAACTCGGCGGGATCGGCCAACTCACCGGGGAGCTGATCAAGGAACGGACCGGGCATGACATCGTCTACCAGCAGGTCGGCTACCTGATGCGTTCGGGCAGCCCGGACTCCCTCGACCTCATGGTGGCCACGAACTACGCCGTGATGGCCGCCGACTTGGCCCTCGACGGGTCAACAGGTCGGATGGTGGCGCTGCGCAACGGCACCTACTCCTCGGTGCCGATCTCGGTCACCGGCGAAGGCGTCAAGCGGGTGGACATCGACGAGCTCTACGACCTGCGGAACTACCGCCCCAAGGTTCGACACGTGCGTGGGAAGCCCATGTTCTTGTACTGATCGGTGTGGGGTGACGCAGTGTCCCGCCGCCTCGCCCGTCCAGAGCGGCCACAGGGTTCACGTGCTCCCTGTGGCCGCTTTTGTCGGGCGTGTCACCCGCACTGAGAGTCGCTTCTATGCCCCGGAGCCGACGTGAGTCAGGAGTTTCCGCATGGCCTCAACTATGGCTTGATGACGCTGCTTGAACTACCCAGTTGGTGGCCAATGGCCTCTTGCACCGCTACATGCCCGCCCCTGCTCGTAGCGCGTGGGCTCTGAGCCGCCAAGACGGCCGCCAAGGACTTGCGTGCTGCCGAATACAGCACATCGTCAGCGCCCGAGGGATCGTCTTCGGCTAAAGCGTTGGCCGATCGAAGGTGACGGTGGGCCTCTACGAGGAGACGCTCAGCGTTGGCGTTTGAGGGTGTCACCAGTTCCACATGCCCGCCCGCGGTCATGGCCGATACCTCGCCGGCTCCGGTCTCCCAGCGAGTCATGAGGCTTCACCACGCATAAGCGAAACGAGTGGGCGGGCACTGACCGTTGTCTTAAAGGAGTCCTCGGTTGAGGAGTCCCACACCTCGGGCCGCACTCGTCGGATGCTGACTTCGCGACCCAACTGCCTACCAGCATCAGCCGCTACGTGATCCAGCACGTCAAGGTCGCTCGTGCCGATGACAAGAACATCGACGTCATCCGGAACCGGCCCGGGAATCTCTCCGTGCCGTGCAGCCTAGGAGCCGTAAATGTATGCCTCACGATTCCCGTCAACATCATGGAGCTTCTCGCGCAGCACGGGGATGGTGCCAAAGGCCGCCGCCATCAGTCAGGCTAGCGAGTCAAACACGACATTCTCTGTGTCAGCTTTGACAAACCTCACGTTCTCCACCCTGTGCTCCTTCACGAAACCGGCAGCACTTAGCCGATCAACCTCTCGCATCACCGCGGCTGCAGAAAACGCCGACAGCTGCACTGATGGCCGTGAGCGAGAATGATTCTCCGGGATGCAGCATGATCCACGCCGTGATGTCTCCTTGCGCCCTTGATCTGAGCAGCGGCAGGAGTGACGGCGAGGCATTTTTCGTAAAACGGAACTTACCTGACGTTTTATGAAAAACACTGGCGGCGTTTGCCTGTGAGCGATGAGACATACGCTCTTAACGGCGACCAACGAACCACTTTCGCAGAGTCTCGATGCGCTCTTGCACCTGGTCGCTGTGGGCGGTGGCCAGCTCGGGCCCACCACAGGTGCGCCGCAACTCGGCGTGCACGATGGCATGCGACTGGCCCGACTTCCGAGCGTATGCAGACACGAGCTTATTCAGTTCTTTGCGATGCTCTGCGAGGGCTCGGTGAGCCGCAACGCTAGCCGCGGCCTCGCGACCTCCGCCGGTGCGGACCTGTCTGCTTTGACGATCGCGCAACACGTGAGCCACCTGATCGGGCTCCAACAACCCGGGCAGGCCCAGGTAGTCCTGCTCCTCATCGCTGCCCGGCAACGCGCCGAGGCCAAACTGCTCGGCGTCGAAAAGCACGTGGTCAAACTGCGCGTCGGACTCCAGCGCCTCGAACTTTCCGGTGGTATCCAGCGCCTTCTCCCCCGCCGCCGCCGCTTTGAGCAGACCGTCTTCGGCCGACCACCAGTCGTCGTCAGCGCCATTGTTGGGCCGGTCCAGGGCGTGGTCGCGCTCGACCTCGAGGTTGCCGGCATGGGCCAAGATGATCGGCACGCTCGGCAAAAACACAGATGCCGTCTCACCGCGTCGCCGCGCGCGCACCAACCGACCGACGGCCTGGGCAAAGAACAACGGCGTCGAGGTCGAGGTCGCATAGACGCCCACACACAACCGAGGCACATCCACCCCTTCGGACACCATCCGGACCGCGACCATCCACCGCGACTCACTGGCCCCGAATTCTTCGATCCGGCGTGAGGCCCCGGCATCGTCGGAGAGCACCACCGAGACCTTCTCGCCGCAGATGGCCTCAAGTTGCGTGGCGTAGGCCCGAGCGTTGGCCTGGTCGGTGGCGATGACCAAACCGCCAGCGTCGTGCACGTGGCGCCGCACCTGCGTCAGCCGTGTGTTGGCGGCCGCCAACACAGCTGGGATCCATTCCCCGGTGGGTTCCAGCGCGGTGCGCCACGCTTGGGCGGTGACATCCTTGGTGACCGCTTCGCCGAGTCGGGCGTGGATCTCGTCGCCGGCTTTGGTGCGCCACCGCATACCCCCGCCGTAGGCCAGGAACAGGACGGGCCGCACGACCCCGTCCCGCAGACCTTCGCCGTATCCGTAGGTGTAGTCCGCCCGCGAACGCAGGATGCCTTGCTCGTCCATTTCATAACGTACGAACGGGATCGCTGCCGTGTCCGAGCGAAACGGCGTGCCGGTCAGGGCCAGTCGGCGCGTGGCCGGCTCGAACGCTTCCCGGATGGCATCCCCCCACGACATCGCGTCACCGCCGTGGTGGATCTCGTCCAAGATCACCAGAGTGCGCGCAGCCTGGGTTCTCGCCCGGTGCAACAACGGCTTGCTGGCCACTCCGGCATACGTCACGGCAATGCCCTGAAACTCGGCACCGTGCCGGCCCTGGCTGTTGCTGAAGGTGGGGTCGATGTTGATCCCGACCTTGGCGGCGGCGTCAGCCCATTGAGTGCGCAGGTGCTCGGTGGGGGCGACCACGGTGACCCGCTCGATCTCGCCGCGGTCCATGAGTTCGGTAGCGATCCGCAGCGCGAAGGTGGTTTTGCCTGCCCCGGGGGTCGCGACGGCCAGGAAGTCTTTGGGCCTCTCGGCCAGATAAGCCTTCAGGGCATCGGCCTGCCAAGCGCGCAACTTCTCGGCGGTTCCCCACGCAGCCCGCTCCGGGTAGGACGGGGAAAGGTGGGAGGCTGCTGAGGTGCTCATCGCCGCCCAGGATAGGCAATATTTTCGGGCGACATGCCCGGACTGCAGTGGTATGCAGTCTGCCCGGTCGCCGTGCTACCGGGCAGCGCGTAGGGAATCAGCGTCCTACTCGCCGCCGTCTTGCGGAGCCCGCAGACCCTCGTAAATTTCCTTGCACGTGGGGCAGACCGGGAACTTCTTCGGATCGCGGCCCGGTGTCCACACTTTGCCGCACAGTGCAGTGACGGGCTCCCCGGACATGGCGCTTTCCATGATTTTTTCCTTGCGGACGTAGTGCGCCAAGCGTTCGTGGTCTCCTGGCTCACTGAGCTCCGGGGTGGCGCGCGTGTCTTCGCGTTCCAAGAGATCGGTGGATGTGCCGGGGCGCTCGGGTGCCTCCGGCGAATCGAGGGGCTGGCTCATCGAAGTCATCGCTGCGTCCATCCGCTGATTCTACGACGTGTTGGCCGCGGCACCGTGGGACGCGAGCGCGGTCTGCGCTTCAGTTGGACTCGGGAGTTTCGGTGTAGGTCGAGAGCCAGGCCACCGAGTCCCGCTGACGCATCACCACGTCATGCCACAACGTGTCGGCCGCCGCCCTGAAAGCATCGCTGGGCTCGGCGTCCACGACCTGCCATGCTCCCGCGTCGATCTCGTCGCGCAACTGTCCGGGCATCCAGCCCGCATACCCCACAAAAACGCGCATGGCTTGCACCTGCGGCACGATCAGTTCCGCTGGCGCATCTAGGTCGAGCAGCCCGACGCCATCGGCGATCAGGTCGACGCCGACGACCGTATCGCTGCGGTCGCCATCCATACGCACCAGCCCCATTGCGGTGTCCATGCCGACGGGGCCACCTTGGTAGAGGGTCGCGGGCCTGCTGACGTGCTCGTGCCACTGAGGCAATACCGCGTTCACGCCAGCGTCCAGCGGCTTGTTGAGCACGACGCCCTGGGTGCCCTCGTCACCGTGATTGAGGATGAGAACCACCGAACGGTCGAAGAAATCGTCGAGCGCGGGCATGGCCACCAGCAGCCTGCCGGTCAAGCGGGGCTCTACGTCGGTCATTGAGCCCTCTCCCCGGCCCGTCGGGGCCGGTCGCTTCTCCACTGACTCACTGCCGCCACACCCACAGCGATGCCGATCATGTCAGCTACAGCGTCCCACGCGTCGACCTGCCGAGTCGCAGTTAACGCGCCCTGCAGCGGCTCGCTGACCAGTGCATGAACCATCAGGATGGCGAGGCCCCAGCGCCACCGCAGCGTCGCAGCCAACGCCGCCGGGGTGGCGAACATTGCGGCGTGAGCCAACTTGTCGGCATACGGCAAACTCGCCCCGGAACCTGGGGTGATGAGGTA
>JBBSVB010000166.1:0-5869 GCA_038233875.1 Actinomycetales bacterium
AGCCTAGGTGCCCTGCTTCGTCGTCATGCCCACCGGCCTGCGACGCGCCGTTCCGCCCTCAGCGCGATGTGAACCAGCGGTAGACCCAGACGGCAGCAGGCATCACGACGAGCGCTGCGAAGGTGACATAACCAACGATCATGGAAAGCCACGATAGCGGCCCACGGCTCTGGCGCTACAG
Source organism: Actinomycetales bacterium (assembly GCA_038233875.1). Classification (GTDB taxonomy): domain Bacteria; phylum Actinomycetota; class Actinomycetes; order Actinomycetales; family Dermatophilaceae; genus Ornithinicoccus. Next base: position 182 of record JBBSVB010000166.1, read on the forward strand.
AGCTCTTTCCGGATGCCGCCAGGTCAGCTAGCCGCCGAGGAGGGTCGCGAGGTGGTCACCTTCGAGCCGACGGAAGGTCCGTCGGGCGCGGTGCCGGTCCAAGATGGCGACCTCGAGTTGGTCGTTTGCCAGGGGCGCCCCGGCGGCGGCTTTGCTCGCCTCGGAGAGCAACTCTGTGCACAGGCGCAGCGCTTCGGTCAACGACATGGAGGTGGACCAACGGGCCGCAAGTCCCTCGCTCAACGCTTCGCCGCCCCGTCCCATCGCGACGTACCCGGGCTTGTCGCTGACCGATCCGTCGTAGGTCAATCGGAAGATCTGATCCTCGTCGGCGGTGCGACCCACCTGAGCCACTGCGATTTCGATCTCGTAGGGCTTGGCCTCTTGGGTGAAGACAGTGCCGAGCGTCTGGGCATAGGCGTTAGCCAACCCCCGCGCCGTGACGTCGGTGCGGTGGTAGGAGAAGCCGCGCAGGTCGGCATACCTGATCCCGGCGACGCGCAAGTTCTCGAATTCGTTGTACTTGCCGACCGCAGCAAAGCCGATGCGGTCGTATATTTCCGAGATCTTGTGAAGCGTCCGAGAGGGGTTCTCACCGACGAAAACGATGCCGTCGTCGAAGGAGGCCACGATGATGGGGCGGCCTCGAGCGATGCCTTGGCGGGCGTAGTCGGCCCGGTCTTTCATCAACTGCTCGGGTGAGACGTACATGCCGCCGAAGGTCATCGGGCACCCCCTGGATTGTCGGCGCGGGCATCGACCACCGCGTGCACCACCTGCTCCAACTGTTCGTCGCCCAGGAAGGCGACGCCCGGAGCGCTCAGCACAGCGACCGTGGGCCAGATGCGCCGGCTGACGTCGGGGCCCCCAGTGGCTGAGTCGTCGTCGGCCGCGTCGTAGAGCGCCTCAACGGCGGCGGTCACCGCTTGGTCTTGCGTCATCGCCGGTGTCCACAACTTCTTGAGCGCGCCGCGGGCGAAGACCGACCCCGAGCCGATGCTGTGGTGCCCGTGCTCTTCGTAACTTCCGCCGGTCACGTCGTAGGAGAAAATGCGCCCCAATCCCGACCGTTCATCAAACCCGGCGAAGAGCGGCAGGACGGTGAGCCCCCGAAAGACGTTGGCCAGGTTGCCCCGGATCATACTGGCGAGCCGATTGGCTTTGCCCTCCAACGACAACAACGTGCCTTCCACCTTTTCGTAGTGCTCCAACTCCACCTGCAACAACTTGACGATTTCGAGAGCCACCCCCGCCGAGCCGGCGATGCCTACCGCGCAGAATTCGTCGGGGGCAAACACCTTCTCCATGTCGCGCCGGGCGATCATGGTGCCCATCGTGGCTCGCCGGTCCCCCGCGACGATGACTCCACCGTCATAGGTCAGAGCGACGATGGTCGTGCCGTGAGGCACCTGCAGACCAGGTATGCCGTCGCGCCCGTTGACAGCACCGGTGCTGGCACCGCCGGGTAGCAAGTGGGGGGCATGGGCCGCCACAAAGTCCGTGAACGAGGTCCCACCGACCTGCCGGAACGCCGCCGCAAAAGCCCCAGCCCCGTCGCCCTCACTGCGACCTGCGCTCACTCGCCGCCCTTCTGGACGAACGAGTGCACGAAGTCTTGGGCGTTAGTTTCCAATACGCCGTCGATCTCATCGAGCAAGGCGTCGGTCTCTTCGTCACGCGCTTTTTCGGTGGCGGATGCTGCGGCAGGCGGGGCCGCAGGCGGCTCGGGCTCAGGCTCGGCGTCACGCCTGCGCTGAAGGTGCTCTTGACCGGCCATGTGTTCCTCAAATCTCGTGGTGGTAAGCAAACGACGAGCAAGCAACAGACTCTATCGGGCTTGGCTTTTGAGCGAATCCAGAAACTCTTCGATGTCCTCGCTGGCGTCAAAGAGGGCCTGGGTGTCGGCCCTGGTGGCCTGCAACGGGTCCGGAAGACTCACCCGGGACACGCCACGATTGGGCCGCGAAAACACCACGGAGTCCCACGATGCGGCGCGGACGTGGGACCCAAATCGCCGCACGCATTCCCCCCGGAACCATGCTCGCGTGTCCTTGGGGGCTTGGGTAACCGCTTCATTCACAGACGTTGCGTCGACCAGGGACCGCAGCCGCCCAGCGGCGCGCATCCGCAAAGCCAGCCCACGCGAGGGGTCAATGTCGCTGTACTGGATGTCGATCATCGCCAGCCGGGAGTCGCCCCAGGCGAGACCGTCCCGGTCACGGTAGGCCTGCAGCAGTTTCAGTTTTGCGACCCAATCCAGGCGATCAGCAGCCCGCATCGGGTCAGCACGCAGGTCGTCCAGCAGGTCCGTCCATAGGTCGAGCACCTGATCGGTGTCCTCGTCGCGCTCCCACCCGCGGGCACCTGATTCGTATGCCGCCTGCGCGGCCTCGAGGTAGACGGTCAGGATGTCGAGCCCGCTCAGGTGGCGACCGTCAGTAGTCTCTACGGTCGCCTTCAAAGTCGCGTCCCGGGACAGGATCCGGCCGGCCTGAACGGGTCGTTGCAACTCGATAGTCGGGGCTAAGCCGCCTTCGATGAGTCGCAGGACCAGGCTAGTGGTGCCGATCTTGAGCAGCCCACCGACGTCCGCAAGCGTCGCGTCACCAGTGATCAGGTGCAACCGGCGGAAGCGGGTCGCGGTGGCGTGCGGCTCGTCTCGCGTATTAACGATCGGACGGCGCAGCGTGGTCTCCAGCCCCACTTCGGTCTCGATGTAGTCGGCCCGAGCGGAGATCTGAAACCCCGGGTCTTCGGAGAATTCGCCGAGACCCACTCGCCCGGCCCCGCAGATGAGCGGCCGCGCCACGAGGAAGGGCAACAACCCGGTCACGATGTGGGCAAAGGGCACCGCACGGTCGAGCAGATAGTTGTCGTGGGTGCCGTAGGAGGCACCTTTGCCGTCGACGTTGTTCTTGTAGAGGCGGATCTGACCGGCGGCCCCCTCGGGGTCCAGAAGCCTCGCCGAGGCTTGGGCGGCCCGGTGCATGACCACCTCTCCGGCGCGGTCGAAGCGCACCGCGTCCAGGGGCGAGGTGACTTCCGGTGAGGAGTACTCGGGGTGGGCGTGGTCGACATACAACCGCGCCCCGTTGGACAGCACCGAGTTGGCCAAGGTGGGGTCGTCCACGTCGGTGAGTTGACTGCTGTCCGCCAACTCGCGGGCCATCTCGCAACCGCGAGCATCGCGCAGGGGCGCTTCGTCCGCGTAGTCCCAACCCGAGCCCTGCGGCAACGCGGCGCTGGGGCCAGCGCTGTTGGCGTACCCCCTCACGATCACCCCGGATAGCTGGATGGGGTCGGCGAGGCGGTCGGACGGCAAGGTGATGCCGTATTCGGTCTCGACCCCCACCACTCGGCGCACGCTCACAAATATTGACCCGGGGTGCCGGTGTCGACGCTGCGGCCCGGGGTCACGCCGTCCTTGCCCGAGACGAGGGTGCGGATGTAGACGATGCGCTCGCCCTTCTTGCCGGAGATGCGCGCCCAGTCGTCGGGGTTGGTGGTGTTGGGTAGGTCTTCGTTCTCCTTGAACTCATCGACACACCCCGCGAGGAGATGCTCGACCCGCAGACCGTGCGAGTCCGACGTCAAGAAGTCCTTAATGGCCCGCTTCTTCGCGCGGTCTACGATGTTGTGGATCATCGCCCCGGAGTTGAAGTCCTTGAAGTACAGCGTCTCTTTGTCGCCGCCAGCGTAGGTGACCTCGAGGAATTTATTTTCCTCGATCGGCGAATACATCCGCTCCACACTGGCCGCGATCATCGCCTCGACGGTGGCGTCCCGATCACCGTCGTGAGCAGCCAGATCATCGGAGTGCAGTGGCACGTCGGGGGTGAGGTATTTGCTGAAGATGTCCCGGGCGCTCTCGGCGTCCGGGCGTTCGATCTTGATTTTGACGTCCAACCGGCCGGGCCGAAGAATCGCGGGGTCGATCATGTCTTCGCGGTTAGACGCACCGATGACCACCACGTTGTCGAGGCGCTCGACCCCGTCGATCTCGGCCAACAGCTGAGGGACGATCGTCGTTTCTACGTCGGAGGAGATGCCCGAGCCACGTGTGCGGAACAAGGACTCCATTTCGTCGAAGAACACCACCACGGGCGTTCCGTCGCTCGACTTCTCGCGGGCCCGCTGGAAGATCGAGCGGATATGGCGCTCGGTCTCCCCGACGTACTTGTTCAGCAGCTCGGGGCCTTTGATGTTCAAGAAGTAACTTTGCGGCACCGCGCGGCCCGACTTCTCAGCCACCTTGCGGGCCAACGACGCCGCAACAGCCTTAGCGATCAGCGTCTTTCCACATCCGGGCGGGCCATAGAGAAGGACACCCTTGGGCGGTCGCAACTGGTGCTCGGCATATAAGTCGGGGTGCAGAAACGGCAATTCCACCGCATCCTGAATCTGCTCGATTTGGCTCCCGAGCCCACCGATGTCTTCGTAGCCGATGTCCGGCACAGCTTCCAGCACAAGCTCGCTGACGTCGGGTTGCGCGATCCGCTCGTAAACGAAGCCGTTGCGGCTATCCATGAGCAACGAGTCTCCCGAGCGCACGGGCTCGCCCGCCAGTGACCCAGCGATGCGGCATACCCGCTCATCTTCGCCGCGCTGCAGCACCAGGACACGATCTTCCCCGAGCTTCTCCTTGACCGTGACCAACTCACCCGTCTGCTCGAAGGAGGCGATGCCGACGATGGACTGGGACTCATTGAGTAGCACCTCACGGCCGGGCACCAACTGGGCATCGGGCACGTCGCTGAAGGCCGCTACGCGAGTCTTGCGTCCACCGGCCAGCACGTCGAACAGGAAGCCTCCGTCTTCGGGCAGCTGATGCCGTTGCAGCACCACGCCGAAGGTGAGCGGCGGCGACGACACCCGATCAAGGTCATCGCGTTGGGCGATGAGTCGCTCTTTGGCACTGGTCAGCGTGGCGGTCAGGCGCTCATTGTTGGCGCTGGACTCGGCCAGGCGCTTCTGCAGGACGGCAACCTGACGTTCCAGAGCACGGGCAGTAACTTCGGTCATTCCCCAACGCTACCTGCCACCTCTGATGGTGGGGTCTGCACGGGGTCAGTCTCGGGTTCAGTCGTTGTGTCGCCTGCTGGCTCGCCCGTGGCCGCACCTGTCGCAATATCAGCGGCCGCGATCACGTTGCGGCGGGTGCGCCGGACGCGTTTGTCGGAGATCGGGCGCTCCCCCACGTCCTGTCCGGTCCAATCCGTCTGGGTGGCCAACTGCTCTTCATAATCCGGCCCGTATGCACCCGGCGCCGGTCGTTTCTTCACCCGTGGCGCCTCCGTCGCGGGAGCGAGCGTGCGCATCGAGATCAGGAAACCGGTGTGCCCATGCATCCGGTGTTCCGGTCGCACGGACAGCCCCTCGAGGTGCCAGCCACGCACCATCGACTCCCACGCGACCGGCTCGGTGAAGCCGCCGTGGGTGCGCGCGCTCTCGGCCACTCGGGACAGTTGGGTGGCCGTCGCGACGTAGCAGATCAGCAAACCGCCGGGGGCAAGTGCCTCCGACACCACGTCCAAGCACTCCCACGGGGCCAGCATGTCGAGCACGACCCGGTCAATACTGCGCTCCTCCACCACGGCCGGCAGCGATTGAACGAGGTCACCGACCGTGATCTTCCAAGCCGGGTGGTCCATACCGAAGAAGACTCGACCGTTGGCGGCGGCGATGTCG
>JBBSVB010000167.1:0-5826 GCA_038233875.1 Actinomycetales bacterium
CCGTCACGATCGAGACCACGATCGTGGGCACTGCGAAGCGCACGACGTGGGACAGCGCTTCGATGTCGTTGGTCGTGCGCGCCAAAAGATCCCCGGTGCCGGCCCGCTCGACCGTGCTCAGCGGCAGTGCCGTGGCGTCCCGCATGAACTGCTCACGCAGTTGCGCGAAGACCGATTCGCCCAGGATGAACGAGGCACGGACCCCGGCCCACAGGAACACGGACTCGGCGATCACGGCGAGCGCGAGCCCGGCGATCAGCAGGTTGAGCTGGGGTGGAGTGCCGTTTTCGGAGTCCATCAGGAGGTCGACCATGAGGCCGATCAACGCCGGTCCGGCCAGTCCGGCGACGGCAGTCAACCCGTGCCAGAGCAGCACGACGGCGAGGCCGGATCGGTGCTCACGCAACAACCATCGGGTATGCCGCCACACCACGGCCGCCGACGCGATCGGCAGCGTGCGGGTGACGAAGTCGTCGTGGGTCGATGCGCTCATGCGTCCACGGGCCGGGCAGATCCGCGCAGCACGAGGTCGGCATACCGGGGGTAGGCAGCCAGGAGGTCATGATGTGTGCCAACGGCGGCGACCCGATCCTCTTGATACGCCTCAGAATCATCCACGAACACCACTGCATCAACGAACAACACGGTGTCCGCGTGCTCCAACAGCAGGGGGCTGGCGGTGAACACGATGGTGGAGCGGCCGGCTCGGGCGGGGCCTAAGCGTAAGGCGATCCGGGCTTCGGTGTGAGCATCGACGGCGGAGGTGGGATCGATCAGGACCAACACCTCGGCGTCAGTGAGCAGGGCTCGCATCAAGGCGAGGCGCTGCCGTTGACCACCGGAAAAACTGCGCCCGCGTTCGGCGACCTCGGAGTCCAACCCGCCGGGCAGGGCCGCGATCACGTCAGCCGCGCTAGCGACCTCGATGGCCTCAAGGAGGTCGAGCTCACTGCGCTCCTGCCCCAGGGTCAGACCGTCGCGGAGCGGACCGGTGAAGAGCGTGGCATCGCCGTCCCCGACGACGATGCGCGCGCGGACGGACGCGATCGGCATACCGGCCAAAGGTTGTCCGCCCCAGCATGCGGGCGAGCGGTCGGGGCCTAATCGGGCCAGCCGGTCGGCGATCGCTCGCGCCTGCTCGGTGGTGTGCGTCACGACGGCGGTGACCCCCTGCTCGGGGATCTGGACCCCGCTGATCGGGTCGTGCAAGGGCGCTGGGCCGGACGGGATATCGGCAGTGGAGCCAGCCACCGAGTCGCCTTCGACTCCGGTGCTGGTCTGCAGATCGCTGCGCACCGCCAGGAGTCGCAAGACCTTGGCCGCGCCGATCCGTGCCCGGATGAAGTGAGAGACGAACTGGGTGGCAAAGCCCAGCGGCATCGCAAGGTAGGCCGCGGTGCCGTAGAACGTCACCAGGTCACCGGCGTTCAGCGATCCGGCCCCGACCAAACGGACACCCTGCCAGGTCACGATGACCACGAAGATCCCAGGGAGGAAGGCGCGCGCTGAATCCAGCGTCGCGTGCACCGGGGCCACCTCACAGCCCCGGCGCAACACCTGAGCCGACTGTGCGTCATACCGACGCAGGAAGGTCGCCTCTCCGCCGATGCCGCGCAGCACGCGCAAACCCGTCACGGTGTCCGAGCCCAACGTGGTCAAGAGTCCGGCCGCCTCGCGGGCCGCGTTCTGACGTCGCTGCAAGGGTTTGAGGACGGCCGAGAGCAGCAGCGTCACCAACGGCACTCCGAGCAGGACAATCAGCCCGAGCGTGGTGTCCCGCGAAAGCAAGATCGCCGCGACGACGCCGTAGGAGATGACCGCACCCGCGATCTGCCCGATGGACTCGTAGAGGTTCGCGATCCGCATGGCGTCGCTGGCCACCACCGAGACGACCTCGCCCGTCGGCACGGTACGGATGATGGCCGGCCCGGTGCGCACAATGTGGTCGCCGACGACGTTGATGGTGCGGAAGGTCGCTCGCATCCAGTTGGTCACCGCGACGCGATGCCAGGTGGTGCCGAAGATGGCACCCAGGGTCGCCAGGCCCACGATCGCCAGGCACCACCAGGTCAGCGCGGCGCGGTCTTCGCCGACGATGCCGCGCTCGATGGCCAGGCCCAATACGGTCGGGATCAGGGCCTGGGAGACCATCCAGATGGTGCAGACGACCATGTTGAGCACGAGCATGGGCCATTGCCCGCGGGCCATCCACCACAGATATTGACCGGTGGTGCGGGCACGCAGGAGCGGGTCAGTGCCGGGGTCGGCCCGGGGGAGAACGCGCATGACGCAGCCACGATATGCCCGGCGCAAACCTCGATCCAGCCAATTTCGAGGGAGCGGCCCGGCTCGGGCTCAGCCGCCGGACGTACGCTGATCCTGTGTTGCGCACTGCCCTACTACCTCGCTGGCTGGTCTTGCTGGCGATCTTGATTGCCATCCTGATCGCGTTCACTCAGTTGGGTCTGTGGCAGATCTCGCGGGCCAACTCTGCGGACGAGCAAGAGGCTCTACGAACTCAGGAGCAACTGGCCCCGGTTCCGCTGGCGTCGGTGACCGCTCCACACGCTCCGTTTCCTGCCGACGGCTCCAATCTGCCGGTTGAAGTCAGCGGTTCCTACGAGCCGAGTTTGCAGTTCGTGGTGCCGAACCGGGTGCTGAACGCAGAGCAGGGCTGGTGGGTCGTCACCGGTCTGCGGACGGACGACGGGGCGCTGCTCCCGGTGCTTCGCGGCTGGGTCAGCGACCCCCTCCAGGCAGGCACCCCAGACGCGGGTCGCAGAGTTGTGCAAGGCACCTTGGCACCCTCGGAGTCCGCAGTCCCCGACGCGGACGGAACGCCGTTGGCATCGGGGGAGTTGGCTTCGATCGAGTTAGCAACCTTGGCTAACACCTGGTCTGGCGATCTCTACAACGCCTTCATCTTTGCCACCGATGAGCAACCTCCGGTCGCCGGGGACGTGGTGCCGGTGCCACCCCCGTCGTTGGGCGGGGAGAGTTTGGACTGGCGCAATCTGGGGTATGCACTGCAGTGGTGGGTCTTCGCCGGTTTCGCCGTCTACATGTACTGGCGGTTCCTGCGCGATGCCACCTACCCGCCGGTCACCGAAGACGCAGAACCGCGATCTAGAGATATGAAGAAAGAAGGCGCCCCGTGAGCGCAGTTAGCAAGCTGAAATTTTTCCAGGTCATGGCCATGATTGTGGGGCTGGCCCTCCTGGTGCTGACCACGCATATGGTGCTGCGCTACGGCTTCGGCAATCACATCCTGGACTGGTGGGCCCAGCCCCACGGCTTCCTCTACATGATCTATCTCGTGTCGGTGGCGATGCTCGGATTCCAACTGCGGTGGTCCCTCGGCGCGATGGTGGGCGTGATGTTGGCCGGTGTGGTTCCGTTCCTGTCGTTCTACGTCGAGCAAAAGGTGACGCGCGCGGCAAAACGGCAGATGGGGATCACGGTCGCTGAGCGCCGGTAACCTACGTGGGTGACACAGACCCCCCCGGAAGCGCGGCACGCGTCGTCTGACCCCCTTGCTGAGCATCCAGTCCTGGTCGTTGACTTCGGGGCTCAGTACGCCCAACTGATCGCCCGTAGGGTCCGTGAGGCCGGTCGCTACAGCGAGATCGTGCCGCACACCATGGCCGCAGCAGACATGCTCGCCAAGTCTCCGAGTGCCGTCGTGCTCTCCGGCGGCCCCGCCTCGGTGTATGCCGACCAGGCCCCGCGGCTGGACCCGGCGCTGGTCGAAGCCGGAGTGCCCGTCCTCGGCATTTGTTACGGGTTTCAGGCTATGGCTGCAGCGATGGGTGGCACCGTCGCCAAGACGGGAATGCGCGAATACGGTGAAACTCGAGCTAGTGTCAAAGACACGACCAGCACCCTGTTCAACGGTCAACCCGATGCGCAGCCGGTCTGGATGTCGCATGGCGACTCGGTCACCGACGCCCCTCCCGGCGCCACGGTCACGGCCACAAGCCCCGGCGCGGAGGTGGCCGCCTTCGAGGATGACGAGCGCCGGCTGTATGGCGTGCAATGGCACCCGGAAGTCATGCACTCAACCTTTGGGCAGCGTGTGATCGAGAACTTCCTGCGGCGCGGGGCTGGGCTAGAGGCCAACTGGAACAGCGCCAACGTAGCCGCGGAGCTGGTCGCCAAGATCAAGCACGAGGTCGGCGACGCTCGACTCATCTGCGGCTTGTCCGGGGGCGTCGACTCCTCGGTCGCGGCGGCGCTGGTCAACGCGGCGGTGGGCGACCAACTGACATGCGTGTTTGTGGACCACGGCCTGTTGCGCGAGGGTGAGGCCATCCAGGTCGAGCAGGATTTCGTCGCCGCAACCGGGGTCGACCTGGTCGTGATCGACGCCCAGCAGCGCTTCCTCGACGCGCTCGCAGGCGTGTCCGACCCGGAGACCAAGCGCAAAATCATCGGCCGCGAGTTCATCAGGGTCTTCGAGCAGGCGGCTCGGGACATTGCCGGGCACGCCGACGACGAAGGCCACCCCGTAAAGTTCCTCGTCCAGGGCACGCTCTATCCCGACGTGGTCGAATCGGGTGGAGGCACCGGCGCAGCCAACATCAAGAGTCACCACAACGTCGGGGGATTGCCGGACGACCTGCAGTTCAGTCTGATCGAGCCGCTGCGGACTCTCTTCAAAGACGAGGTCCGCCTGGTCGGCCTCGAGCTCGGCGTCCCCGAGCCCATCGTCTGGCGACAACCGTTCCCCGGGCCGGGTCTGGCGATCAGGATCATCGGCTCCGTCGACGCCCAGCGCCTCGACATCTTGCGCCGGGCCGACGCTATCGCCCGAGAGGAGCTCACTAAGGCCGGATTGGACCGGCAGATTTGGCAGTGCCCGGTGGTGCTGCTCGCCGATGTGCGTTCGGTCGGCGTCCAAGGCGACGGTCGCACCTACGGCCACCCGATCGTGCTGCGCCCCGTCTCGAGTGAGGATGCGATGACCGCCGACTGGACCCGCCTGCCGTATGAGGTGCTCGCCACCATCTCCTCCCGCATCACCAACGAGGTCGAAGAAGTCAATCGCGTTGCGCTGGACGTCACCAGCAAGCCGCCCGGCACCATCGAGTGGGAGTGAACGTCCTCACGCAGGCCCGACTTTCCGCGGCCTTGGCTGCGGGTCGAGCGGCGCGCATGGTTTCACGGCTACGCGGGGGCGGCTCGGCGCTGCCCGGTCTGATCGCGGAGACGATCGACCCCAGCGTGCTGCGGCATACCTTGGCGTATGTCCCGCGCGGCATCGTGGTGGTGACCGGTACCAACGGCAAGACCACCACCACCAAAATGTTGGTCGCGATCCTGCGTGACCACGGGCTGCGGGTCTTCACCAATCCGACCGGGAGCAACTTCACCCGGGGCGTCATCTCGGCACTGCTGACCGAGGTCGACTGGCGGGGCCGACTCGAAGCCGATGTTGCGGTGCTGGAATTGGACGAGGCCCACGCCCTTCACTTCGCGGCGATCGTGCCGCCCACCCACTCGCTGCTGCTCAACGTGGCCCGCGATCAACTCGACCGGTTTGCCGAGATCGACTTCACCGCCGGCCTGTTGTCCTCGCTCGCCGAGACGACGACGGACGCGGTGGTGCTGAACGCGGACGATGCCTTCGTGTCTCGGATCCCGCCGAAACTGGACCCTGCGGTCTCGATCCACTGGTTTGGCGTGGACCCCACCATCGCCGACCGGCTTCCGGAGATTCAGGAAGCCGACGTGCGGTTCGACGACCCGTCGGACGCTCCGACGATGGGCACCGACGACGGTCTGTTGCTGACCCACGACGCTCAGTCCTTCACCGTGCGCTACCCC
>JBBSVB010000168.1:0-5821 GCA_038233875.1 Actinomycetales bacterium
CTGCGGGCCGTGTTGCAGGGCCCAGCGGCTCGCGATGAAGCACAGCTCGCACCTTTCGCCGAGTTCCTGCGTGGCATCATCGTTGATCGCGGGGACGAGCCGAGACCGCCCCGAGAGTTGCTGGCGTTGACCCCGCCGAAGGTCCAGGCTGCACCCCAAAGCTCATCGCCCGAGGGATCGCAATCGCCGGACGGGCCGCAGTCGCCGGATCAGAGCGCATGACGCTCTCCTCAGTCATGAACGGGCTTCTTCGCAGCCAAGGTGCCGTCGAGGCCGAAGAGATCGCCGTCGAATGCGCCCGCGAAGGGTGCGTGCGAATCGTCTCCCTACAGCGCCGCGAAAAGGCCAGCATTACCGGGACGGTTCACAGCGTGGCGGTGCCGCCTAAATCTCAGGCTCCGGAAGTGCGGGTGGAGTTGTACGACGGCACCGGCATTCTCGAGCTGATCTGGCTCGGTCGACGAACCATCACTGGGATCGAGCCCGGCGCCTATCTCACCGTCAACGGTCGCGTGGCCTGCGATGGTGGCAACGAACGGTTCGTCATGTACAACCCTTCTTACGACTTGCTCCCGCACCGTGGCTGAGCAGCCCGCGACCAGGGATGCCCAGACGACGGTCGAAACCGTCATCAAAGCCCGCCTGTCAGAGATGCTGGGTGGGTGGTACGGCTCGATCGAGACCGCGTTGCCGACCGTGGCCTTCGTCGTCATGTACGTCGTGCGCGAAGAGGTCCGAGTCGCTGTGTTGGCGGCTATCGGTGTCACCTTCATCATGCTGGCCGTCCGGCTGTATATCGGCGGCTCGGTGCGCTACGTCCTGTCGTCCCTGGCCGCGATCGGCGTGGCGGCCTTCTTTGCGTTGCGTAGCGGGGACGCCGCAGACGCCTTTTTGCCCGGCATTCTCTTTAGCGGCGGGTATGGAGTGCTCGCTTTGCTCTCGATCCTGGGGCGTTGGCCCATCATCGGGTTCATCGTCGCTGCTGCCGATCCGAACTACGCAAAGGAACCCACGGCGTGGCGCAAGGACCGCCCGCTGGTCTCGGTATGCAGCAAGCTGACCTGGGTGCTCTTCGCGCTGTTCGTGATCCGAGTGGCGCTCATGCTGCCGCTATATCTGGCCGATCAAGTCGTGTGGCTCGGGGTAGCCAAGATCGCTCTGGGGTGGCCCGCATACCTGGTGGCGATCGTGATCATGGGTGTCATGCTCAACACCGGGCGCACCCCAGTGCGGCAGGTCGCCGAGGCGGTTCACGAAGGCGAGGCCGTGGGTAAAGGCGAGGCCGTGGGTAAAGACGAGGCCGTGGGCAAGGACGAGACCGTGGAGAACGACGCCTCTAGTTAGGTCTTTTCGCTTTAGTTGTCGTCCTCGTCGTCGGGGCTGACCGCTCCGCGTCGATGCGCATCCGGGTTCAGGGTCGAGGCCAGCTCGGCCTCTGCCTCCGGCGGGCAGATGAAGATCGCCTCGTCGTTGACCTCAAGCTGCTCGTCCGGAAGCGGCATCAACGCACGCCCGTCGCGCAGAATCGCGATGAGCGACGTGTCGGTGGGAAGCGGGACATCGCCCACTCGACGCCCGACGTAAGGGCTGGAATCGGGCATGGTCAGCTCCACCATGTGCACGCTGCCCTGTTGGAAATCGAAGAGCCGCACGACATCCCCGACGGCGACCGCCTCCTCCACCAGCGCGGTCATCAGGCGCGGCGTCGACACCGCCACGTCCACACCCCACGCGTCGGTGAACAGCCACTCGTTGCGGGGGTTGTTGACCCGAGCCACCGTGCGCTCGACCGCGAATTCGGTCTTTGCCAAAAACGAAACGACCAGGTTGACCTTGTCGTCGCCGCTGGCGCAGACCACGTGGTCGTAACTCTCGAGATCGGCCTGAGCGAGGACGCTCAACTCACAGGCGTCACCGATGATCCACGACGCCGCTGCCACGCGGGCGGTCGCCTCCGCGCTGGCGTCGCGGTCGATGAGCAACACGTCGTGATTGTTGTGGATCAACTCTCGGGCGATGGACCGGCCCACGCTCCCGGCCCCAATGACTGCAACGCGCATAGGTCCTCCGGCTCAATCCTGGGGTGGGGCATTGTCGAGACGCTGCTCCAACTCGGGCAGTGAGCCGCGCTCGGTGAGCAAGTGCACCTCGTCGCCCTCTTGGTAGACGGTCTGGAGCGTGGGCAGTTGCGCCTCGCCCAACCGCGTCACAAAGGCCACCCGGGCGTTGCCGAACTCTTCGATCTCGGTGAACCGGCGCCCCACCCAATCCTGGTGCACGTGGACCTGGGCAAGCACCAGTTTGCCGCTGGGATCGAAGTAGTCTGGGGTAGCGCCCTGAGGCAGCATGTGGTGCAGCGTCTGGTCGGCCGCCCAGCGCACGGTGGCCACGGTCGGTATGCCGATTCGCTCGAAAATCTCCGCGCGACCCGGGTCGTAGATCCGGGCGACCACACGCTTGACGCCAAACGTTTCGCGCGCCACCCGGGCGGCGATGATGTTGGAGTTGTCGCCGCTGCTGACGGCCGCGAAGGCGTACGCATTGGGCACCCCAGCGCGGCGCATCACGTCCCGATCAAAGCCGATGCCTTTGATGCGGTGTCCGCTAAATCCCTTGGCCAAACGGCGAAAGGCCCGCTCGTCGCTGTCGATGATGGCCACCTCATGGCCGCGGGCCTCAAGACTCGTCGCCAGGGTCGCCCCCACTCGGCCGCAGCCCATGATCACGAAGTGCACCCCCCGACGCTAGCGTGCTAGACGCCCCAAATCTGACAAGACTCCTAGAATCGGGCGTTATGGGTCAATCGCGACGGGTGCTGTCGCGCGTCTTTGTCGGGCGCGCGCTACGCACCGACCGCCTGAACGACACCTTGTTGCCCAAACGCTTGGGTATGCCGGTGTTCGCCAGTGATGCCCTGTCGTCGGTGGCGTATGCGCCCGATGAAATCGTGCTGACGCTCGCGCTCGCCGGTGGTGCCGCAGTGTTCTTCAACGCCTGGGAGGTCACCCTGGCGGTGACCGTGGTGATGATGATCATCGTCGCCTCGTATCGCCAGAATGTGCACGCCTATCCCAGTGGTGGGGGCGACTATGAAGTCGCCTCGGTCAATCTCGGATCGACGGCAGGCTTGGGTGTCGGGGCGGCGCTGATGGTCGACTACGTGCTGACGGTGGCGGTGTCGGTCTCGGCTGGAGTGCAGAACGCAGCCAGCGCGTTGGAATTCATGCGCGGATACGAGCCCGCCGCAGCGACAGTGTTAATCGTGTTGCTGACGTTGATCAACCTGCGTGGGGTGCGGGAATCGGGCCGGGCGCTCGCGGTGCCCGTCTACGCGTTCTTGTTCGCGATGGCAGTATTAATCGGCGTGGGGCTCTATCAGTGGCTCACGTCCGGATTGGGCCGGGCAGCGAGCTCACAACTCGAGTTGGTGCCCGCCGAGGGGTTCGAAGCCCTCACAGCCTTGGGCCTGGGCGTGTTGTTACTTCGTTCCTTTGCCTCCGGAACGGTGGCCCTGACCGGGGTCCAAGGGGTGGCTAACGGGGTGCCCGCCTTTCAGCGGCCCAAGAGTCAGAACGCAGCGACGGTGCTGTTGGTGATGGCCAGCATCTCCATCACCATCTTGCTCAGCGTCATCTTCTTGACCCGCGAGACCGGCATACAGATGGCCATCGACCCCCAAGAGCAGTTGCGCTTCGAAGGCGTAGCGGTCGGCGAGGACTTCGTGCAAGACCCGGTGCTGGGGCAGTTGTCCAAGGTGATCTTCGGGGACGACAGTCTCGGGGTGTTGTTCGTGTCGATCTGCACCGGGGTCATGCTCATCGTCGCCGCTAACACGGCCTTCAACGGCTTCCCGGTGTTGGCCTCGCGGCTGGCCCGCGACGGCTTCTTGCCCAGCGTGATGCGCAGCCGGGGCATTCGGCTTGCCTACTCCAACGGCATACTCCTGCTAGCCGGCGGTGCGACCGCGCTGGTGCTGGTCTATCAAGCCACGGTCACCGAGTTGATCCAGATGTATTTGGTGGGTGTCTTCATCTCGTTCACGCTGAGCCAAATCGGGATGACCAAACACTGGAACTCGCAGATGCGTTTGGAACTGTCGATGTCGCAGCGCCGCGCCAAACACCGCAGCCGCGCCATCAATATCGTGGGGGCCGCCGTCTCGGCGACGGTGCTCACCGTGGTAATTCTCACCCGCTTCACGAACGGAGCAGGACTCTCCCTGCTCCTGATCGGCCTGCTCTGGATGGTGATGACGATGGTTGACCGCTACCACTCGACGATCAGGGAAGAGACCGCCCTTCCGGTCGATGAAGTGCTGCGACAGCCGGTTCCGGCCCGCGTGCACGCGTTGGTCTACATCGAAAAGTTGGACCGGCCCAGCGTGCAAGCGGTCGCGTTTGCTCGTGCTGCTCGACCACACGTGCTCGAAGCGGTCACCGTCGACACCGTGCCCGAGCAGACCAAAGTGCTGCGCGGTGAGTGGGGCAGCCGCGACATGCCGATCACGCTGCGCATCTTGGAGGCGCCGTACCGCGAGGAGGTGCGCCCGATCATCGACTACGTGGGCCGCCTGCACCGCGACCGGCCCCGCGACGTGATCGTGGTCTACATCCCCGAATATGTCGGCGCAAAACGCCTCTTGCCGTGGTTCCGCGATCGGGCACGCGAACGGCTGCGCAACGAGTTGCTACGCACCCCCGGAGTGATGGTGGTGAGCGTCCCGTGGCAGGGCAAAGGCGTGCGGCCCAGTGACGCCGCCAAGGACCCGGAGATCATGAATGCCGGGACCGAACCCGATTCGACGCACACTGTCTCTCATGACTGAGGCATCTCATGAAGGCGACCCCATGACTGAGACCTTCCAGACTGAGACCTCCAAGACAGAAACGCTGACGGATTGGGAAGTCGGCGACACTATCGAGGTCAGCGTGGGGTCAGTTGCCCACGGCGGGCACTTCGTGGCTCGACACGAAGGCCGCGTCATGTTTGTGCGCCACACGCTGCCGGGGGAGCGGGTGGTCGCGCAGATCACCAGCATCGGCAAGGGCGGGCGCTTCGTTCAGGCCGATGCCGTCAGGGTGATCGAGGCCGCGCCCGGTCGAGTCGAGGCACCCTGCCGGTTTGCCGGGCCAAGCCAATGCGGCGGTTGCGACTTCCAGCACGTCGCGCTCGATGCTCAGCGCGCCTTGAAGACGTCGGTCGTCCACGAGCAGTTCGAGCGACTTGCGCAGATCAACCTCACGGAGTTGCTCGGGCGTGAGGTGGCGTGCGAGCCGATGCCGGGAGAGGTCGACGGCCTGGGCTGGCGCACCAGGGTCGAATTCGCGGTCGACGCAGCGGGTCGCCCCGGCCTGCGACGCCACCATTCGCACGACATCCTCCCGATCTCTGATTGCCTCATCGCCCACCCCAGCTTGAAGGCCCCGGCGGTGCTCAAACGGCACTACCGCGGCGTGTCGGCGGTCGATGTGGTGGCCGCCAGCAGCGGCACCGTGCAGGTCAAGATCGGAGAGCGCGGCGCAGCGCTCGACGAGGTGCCGAGCGTGCGCCAGGATGTCGCTCTTCCCGGTGGCGACGAGTCATTCGACCTCAGCGCGCGTGGGTTCTGGCAAGTTCACCCGGCCTCAGCGCAGACCTTCGCTGCCATCGTGTGCGGCTACTTAGATCCTCAACCGGGGGAGCGTGGGCTGGATCTGTACTCCGGGGTGGGGCTGTTTACCGCCAGCCTGGCCCAGGCTGTCGGGCGCAAAGGTCGCGTCGTGGCCGTCGAAAGTGACGTCAACGCGGTGCACGAAGCCCGCACCCACCTTGCCTCGTGGCC
>JBBSVB010000169.1:0-5803 GCA_038233875.1 Actinomycetales bacterium
CGCGACCGGCGAGCGAGACGTCGGCATACCAAGCAGCTTTGACGCTGGGCACGCCGTAGACCTTGGAGCCCGGTCGCGCGGCGAGCCTTTGAGCCACCTCGAGTTGCACCATCACCAAGACCCGCGAGATCGACGGCAGTTGGGCGAGCAGATGCAGGACGACCGGCACGGCGACGTTGTAGGGCAGGTTGGCGACCAGCACCGTCGGCTGCGGACCGTCCAGCGATTTCAGGCGCAACGCATCGGTATGCAGGACGTTCAATCGCCCGGCTAGGTCCGGTGCGTGCACGGCGACGGTGAGGGGCAGTTGCGCCGCCAAGGTGGGGTCAATCTCCAGGGCCACGACGTGCGGCGCCGCCTCAAGCAAACCGAGCGTCAAGGAACCCAGGCCGGGGCCAACCTCTACGACGACATCGTCGGGGCGAATCTGGGCGGTGCGGACGATCCGACGCACGGTATTGGGATCGATGACGAAGTTTTGTCCCCAGGCCTTGGTCGGCCGCAGATCGAGGCGATGAACCAACTCTCGGATGTGCGAGGACCCCAAGAGCGCGGCTGAGGAGTCGCTGGTGTTCTCGCTGGTCATGGGGACAGCCTTACAGAAATCACCTTTGACGCCGACTGAACGTTTGTTTAGGATGTTGAACATGAGTTCAGTTGACCTCACCGCCCGCGCCCGCATTCGTGACGCGGCCATGCACCTGTTCGGCAGACACGGATTCCGAGCCACGACAATCCGCGACATCGCCACTGAGGCTGGGGTGTCTGCGGCTCTCGTCGTCCACCACTTCGGGTCCAAGGACGGACTGCGCGAAGTGATCGACGACCACCTGGCCGATCACATTCGCGCCGACAAGTTCGCGGCCATGACCGGCAACCTCACCCAGGACGAGAAAGAGATGCGGGCGTATGCGCAGGAGTGGGCACCCGCGATGGCCTACCTGTCGCGCGCCCTCACCGAAAACGCCGACGTCGGCCGTCACCTTTATGACCGGCTTTTTGCCGACGCCATCGACTATCTGCGGGCTGGCGAAGAGTCCGGGCTCATCCAACCCACTGGGTCGCCTGAAGCCCGAGCCGCAGCCCTCCTCAACGCCGGTTTAGGGCAAACACTGCTCCAACACCACCTGCAGCGGGTGCTTGGGGCCGCCGACGAGGTCGAGGCCCTGATGCAGATCACGCAACCGATGCTCGACCTCTACACCGATGGACTTTTCACTGACGAGCGCATCCGCGACAGCTGGAGCACTCCGCATACCGAGGAGGAGTCGGTGTGAAGACCGACGCGAGTGCCCCGGCCATCCGCACCCAGGGGTTGACCAAGACTTTCGGCGGCGTGCAGGCGCTGCGTGACCTACACCTGACCGTCAACCGTGGCGAAGTCTTCGGCTTCCTGGGCCCCAACGGCGCGGGCAAAACCACCATGATCCGGACCATCCTTGATCTGATCCGGCCGAGCAGCGGAACGGCCAGCATCCTCGGCCTAGACACCCATCGTGACGCCGTCGAGATCCGGCGGCACGTCGGCTACCTTCCCGGCGACCTCGCCATGTATCCCAAACTCACCGGTAAGGACACGCTGACGTACTTCGCCAACCTGCGCGGCGGCGTCGACTGGACGTATGTCGATGACCTGGCACAGCGGCTGAACGCCGATCTGAGCAAGAAGGTCGCGGACTATTCGACCGGCAATCGACAGAAGGTCGGGCTCATCCAGGCCTTCATGAATCGTCCCGAGCTGATCATCATGGACGAGCCGTCCACCGGGCTGGACCCGTTGGTCCAGCGGGAGTTCCAGGCGATGATGCGCGAGCTCGCGGCCGACTGCAAGACGGTCTTCTTGTCCAGTCACACGCTCTCGGAGGTGCAACGCTCCGCCGATCGAGTCGGCATCATCCGCGCAGGTGCGTTGATCGACGTCGAGCGAGTCCACGACTTGCGGTCCAAGGCCATCCGCCGGGTCGAGCTGGTCTTCGACGCTCCGGTGCCAGCCTCAGATTTTTCCGAGATCGCAGGCGCTCGGGACGTCGAAACTCACGACCGCACCGTCCGCCTGGCCTTCGACGGCAACATGGACGAGTTGCTCCAGGTGGCCACCGGCCAGCACCATTTGGTGGATATCAACAGCGAGGAAGCCGACCTCGAGGAGATCTTCTTGGCCTACTACCGAGGCGCCGAGGCGACGAGCTGATGCTGCTCTCGGTGTTCACGTTCTCCGTTCGCGACCGGCTAGTCGGCATACTCATCGGGTCTTCGGCCATCGCCGTCATGTTGTGGTTCGCAATGCTGGTGTATGCGGACCTGGACCTGTCGTTCTACTACGAGTTGCCGCCGACTCTGCTCGACAGCTTGGGGATCTCGCCGGAATCCGGCGGTGTCGGCGGCATCGCCTACGGCGCGATGTACAACCTGATGGGCGCGATGACGTTGGCCGGTCTGGCCATTGCCACCGGGACCGCCGCCGTGGCCGGTGAAGAACAGTCCGGCACGCTCAGCCTGCTCTTGGGCAACCCCCGCAGCCGCACGCAGGTGGTGGTGTCCAAGATTGCCTCCTTAATCACACTCACCGGCGTCGGTGCCTTGCTGCTGTATGCCGCGGGGCTGCTCGTACCGGCGATGGTAGGCACGAGTATCGACGGCGTGCGGGTCGGTGCCCTGGTGGTGCACCTGTGGAGCAACGCGCTCTTTTGGGGAATGCTCGCCTTGGCCATCGGTGCTTGACCGGTCAGAGTGCGCTGGCCGGTGGGGTCTCCGGGGCGTTCATGGTTGTGTCTTGGCTGGCCACCTCTACGCTGCCGATGATTGATGGCGGCCAGGCCGTGGCGCGGATCTTCCCTTGGTATTGGTTCAACGCTTCGGCACCTGAGGTCAACGGGATCAGCGCCACGCACCTTGCGGTCCTGCTTGGCTTATCAGCAGCGCTCATGATCCTCAGCGTCGTAGGCGTCAATCGCCGAGATTTACGGTCCGGAGGCGGCGGAGTCACCCTCTTCGATCGCCTGCGCGCCAATCCCAGGACTGCGGCTCTCGCCAATCGCATCGGCGGGCAGGGCCGGGTGTCCTCGATTACCGCCAAGACGGCCTCGGATCATCAAGGCCTCACCACGGTCGTCGGGGCCATCGGGTTCTACATGGCGCTGTTGATGCCGATCATCTACACGCTTTTGCCGGAGGGAATCGGCGAGTTATTCAATCAACTCCCCGATGAACTCATCGCCATGATCGGCGGCGTGGATATGTCGACGGCCCAAGGTTTCCTGCAAGGAGAGGTCTTTTCCATCACGGTGCCGATAGCCATGATCGTGCTTACCGCGACCGTCGCTGCCAAAGCACTGGCCGGCGAAGAGGAGTCACGGACGGTCGGCTTGTTACTGGCCAGCGCGATCCCCCGACGACGCCTGGTGCTCGACAAAGCCGCAGCCATGATGGTCCTGGTGGCCATTGTCGGGCTGATGACGTTTGCCGGCAGCGTCGCCGGGGTGCTGTTGGCTCGACTGGACGTCCCGTTGGTCAATCTGGCGGCGACGTGCCTGCTGGCGACCCTGCTCGGCATCGTGTTCGGCTCACTCGCCCTGCTAGTCAGCGCCACGACCGGCCGGGTGCGTTGGGCGACCGGGGTGACCGCTCTCGCCGGTCTGACGGCATACGTGCTGCAGTCTTCTTTGCCGTTGTCCGATCGGTATGCCGACTGGGCGGTCCTCTCGCCGTTCCACTTCTATCTGGGCAGTGATCCGCTGGTCAACGGCATGCCGTGGGGTGACGCTGCGGTGCTGATCGCCATGTCTCTGGTGCTGATCGGGGCCGCTATTCCGACGTTCAATCGCCGTGATCTGCGCGGCTAGACCCCTCGTCTGTCGGCGCCTGGCCCTAACATCGCCTGCATGACTGAACCCATTGGCCGCTTAGACGTCATGGCGCTGGACTGCCCCGATGCGCTCGCTTTGGCGACGTTCTACCAATCTCTCATCGGCGGCGACATGACGAGCCACGAGGACGACGAGTGGGTTGAGGTCCACACGCCCGAGGGCAACCTCGCGTTCCAGCGGATCGAGCACTACCGGCCACCGACGTGGCCCGGTGGCGACGTCCCACAACAGGGACATGTCGACATCGCCGTGGACGATCTCGACGTTGCCGAGCCCCAGGTGCTGGCTCTCGGAGCCACCAAGACCGAGACGCAACCAAGTCCGGAGCAGTTCCGCGTGTTCCTCGACCCCGTGGGTCACCCCTTTTGCCTGGTGTGTCCACAGACCGGAGCGAATGAGAGCGACGACGAAGACTGAGCGCTACAGGGAACGGACTTCTCCGACCCGCCCGTCCTAGGCCTGGGAGATTCACTGGGCCTGTCGCCGCTAACGGATTGTCCGTGACCATGGTCGCCAGCGGCTGCACTTCGTCACCGAGCCCATACTTCCCGCCTCCGATGGGGAGGTCGCGGACGACGCAACCTTGGAGAAGGGCAAGGTCTACGACTTCGCACTCCACGATGGGACGCTCATCGCAACCTACGAACCCATCGGCCGGGACGACTACCCCGAATGCGACTAGCCGACGGGTTCCTTCTCGCGGGCGACCTCAACCTCTTCGGCGACCGATGCCTTCTTGCTGGTCCCTTTCGCTGAAGAACTGCTGGCACCGTTGACGGAGTGGCCCGTGTCCCCCGCCATAGCCCGGGTCAACTGAGCAACCGCGCGGAGCTTGTTGGCGACGTCCAGTGCGGCCACCTTGTAGGCCTCGGAAAGCGTTGGGTAGTTGAGTACCGTGTCGACCAGATAGTCGATCTTGCCGCCGCAACCCATGACCGCCTGCCCGATGTGCACAAGCTCAGTGGCTGAGGTGCCGAATACGTGCACGCCGAGGATCTCGCGGGTTTCGGTGTGCACGATCAACTTGAGCATCCCGTAGGAGTCACCGACGATCTGCCCACGCGCCAATTCCCGATAACGGGAGATCCCAGTCTCAAAGGGGATCGACTCCTCGGTGAGCTGCAATTCGGTCTTCCCGCAGTACGAAATCTCGGGAATCGTGTAGATCCCGATCGGCTGCAGATCGTGCAACTCGTTCGCGGGCTCGGCAAAAGCGTGAGAGGCCGCGAGCCGTCCCTGGTCCATCGACGTCGCGGCGAGCGCGGGAAAGCCGATCACGTCGCCCACCGCGTAGATGTGCTTCACCGGGGTTTGGAAGTGCGAGGTGACGCTGAGGCGCCCGCGTTTGTCGGCTTCGAGGTCCGCGCGCTCCAAGGTGAGTGCATCGGTGTTCCCCTGGCGACCGGCCGAATGCATAACGACCTCAGCAGCGATGCGCTTGCCCGAGCCCAGCGTCGTCATCGTGCCGTGCTCTGAGCTGGACACGGAGGCGACTTCTTCGCCAAACCGGAAGGACACGCCCAGGTCCCGTAGGTGGAACTTCAAAGACTCGACGATCTCGGGGTCACAGAAGTCGAGCATCTGCGGCCGCTTCTCGATCAGGGTTACCCGCGTGCCGAGCGCGGCGAAGATCGAGGCGTATTCGACGCCGATGACGCCGGCCCCGACGACCACGAGCGAGTCCGGCACCTTATCTAAGGTCAAAATCTCGTCGGAGTCGAGCACGCGCACCCCGTCGAAGGTGATGTGCGGGGGCCGCGCCGGGGTGGTGCCGGTGGCGATCACGATCTTTTCGGCGCTGAGCACCCGATCGCTCGCTCCCCCATCGCCGTCAATGTTGAGCGTATGCGGATCGGTGAAGGAGGCGGTCCCGGGGATCAACTCGACGTGGTTGCGCATCAGTTGAGCCCGGATGACCTCGATCTCGCGGCCGACCA
>JBBSVB010000170.1:0-5788 GCA_038233875.1 Actinomycetales bacterium
GGGGCTGCACTCGCTCCCCCGCCACCATGCAGTAATCGACCATCCCCGGCATCAGCGCCACGTGCCCTAACAACGTTTCGAAGCCCGAGGTCGTCTTCGGGTAATGCCACGCGGCCCTCGGCGCGACCCGTTTTTCGCGCATCCCGGTGCCATCGGGGGCAGTGTCGGCGACGATGTTGAAGTAGTGCGCCACCCCTTTGAACTCGCAGAACGTCGTGCCGCGCACGGGCTGAAGCACTCCGTCGGTGAAGGCACTCATCGGGATGTAGTACGTCGGCGGGTGCGACGTCTCGCGCACCCGCAGGCTCTGGTTTGTGTGCGCAATCCGCTGACCCGCGAAGAACACCTCGACTTCTTCGTCGCTAGGCACCACGTCAGGCGGTCGCGGGTAGTCCCAGACGGATTCGATGTCGTTGACAGACAGGTCGGGCACGCGAGGTCCTCGCTTCGTGGTGGGGCGCTCTGGCAGCTGTCGGTGCTGCGCGGTAACGTCGTGCCCTCAAGAGTACTTCGACCAGTGAAGGAGCAAACAGGACTATGACCACCACGTCCTACACCGTCCCGGGACTGTCCGGCGACCAGAGCAACACCGTGATCGCCACGCTGCAAAACCGCCTCTCGGCCTACAACGATCTGCACCTGACCTTGAAACACGTTCACTGGAACGTTGTCGGGCCGCACTTCATCGCCGTGCACGAGATGTTGGACCCGCAGGTCGACCTCGTGCGTGGGTATGCCGACGAGGTCGCCGAGCGCATCGCGACGATGGGTGGATCCCCGCAGGGCACCGTCGGCTCGATCGTGTCCGACCGCACCTGGGACGATTACTCAATCGGCCGCGACACCGTGCTGGCCCACTTGGCCGCGCTTGACCTCGTTTACGTCGGCGTCATCACCGACAACCGCAAGGGCATCACCGCCTTCGGCGACATCGATCCGGTCACCGAGGACATGTTGATCGGTCAGACTGCTGAGTTGGAGAAGTTCCAGTGGTTTATCCGGGCTCACCTGGAGGACCTCGGCGGTCAGTTGTCTAACGCCGGAGCCCGCACCGAAGAAGACGCCGCCGACGCGGCGCGCTGACCTGGCGGCGACCGTGAGTGACCAAAGCGGCTCCAGAGCGTCCGGTAACGATCCCGACGACACTCTGCGCAGTCCCCCCAGCAACAACCCGAAAGAGTTGTTGCGGTTCCTCCAGGCCGCTCTGGTTACTCAGGTCCCCCGCGACCACTCGCAGACGAACGCCCAATTCCGTCGGCGACGGATCGTGGTGGTGGTTACCCTCTTTCTTGGCTCGTTCTTGCTGGGCTACGGCCTGACCAGAGAGCCCGGCGACACCAGTTTCTACCTCGCCACCGGCGCCTTGGCCTGCGTGTGGACGATCGGGGCTTTCGCCTCCGGCCCGTTGCACTTGGGTTGGGCGCACACCCGCGCGGGCGCAAAGCACGCTAGGCCTGTCCTCCAACCTTTTCTGTTAGGCGTCTTTGCGGTCCTGCTCTTCAGCGCCGGAGCCGTGGTCGTTGCCCAAGTGTCCTTCTTGCGAGACCCGGTCAGAGATGTGCTCGAGTTTGCTGAAGCCGCGCCGATCCTGTTGGTTACCAGTATCACGATGCTCAACGGGATCGCCGAAGAGCTGTTCTTCCGCGGGGCCGCCTTTGCGGCGATCGGTCGCAAGCACCCCGTCATCGTTTCCACCCTTCTCTACGCTTTAGTGACGATCAGCACCGGAAACGTAATGCTGGTCTTCGCTGCTGTCGTGCTCGGCATCATGGTCGGCCTGCAGCGTCGGGTGACCGGTGGCGTGCTCGGGCCGATCATCACCCACCTGACGTGGTCGACGTCGATGCTGTTCATCTTGCCGCCGCTGCTTGAGTTCGCTTCCCCCATGTGACCCATCCCTGCGCACAAAGGAAATCCCATGTCACAACGTCGCGCACTCGTCACTGGTGCTACTGGCTATATCGGTTCACGCCTCGTCCCACAGTTGCTCCGCGAGGGCTGGACCGTCCGAGTGTTGACCCGCAGCGCCGAGAAGATCAAGGCGCGCCCGTGGCACGACGAGGTCGAGATCAGCGAAGGCAACGCCGACGATGCCGAGGACTTGGCCGCAGCGATGAGCGAGGTCGATGTGGCCTACTACTTCATCCACTCGATGGACGGCAGTGGCGACTTCGTGAAGCGCGACGCCGACTTGGCCACGCATTTCGCGAAGACGGCAGAAGATCAGGGCGTCTCGCGGATTATCTATCTCAGTGGGCTCTACCCCCCGGACCAAGAGCTCTCGACCCACCTGGGCTCGCGCAAACAGGTCGAGGACATCTTCCTCGACTCCGGCGTGCCGACCGCAGTGCTTCGAGCCGCCGTCATTTTGGGTGCCGGCTCAGCCTCATTCGAGATGCTGCGGCACCTGACCGACCGTCTGCCGATCATGATCGCGCCACGCTGGTTGAAGACCAACATCGAGCCCATCTCCATCATCGACGTCGTGCGCTATCTCGCGGGTTGCGCTGACCTGCCCAGCGACGTCAACCGGGGGTTCGACATCGGTGCTGGCGAGGTGCTGACCTACAAAGACATGATCGACCGGTATGCCGCAGTGTCCCGCCTCGCCAAACGTCGCGTGCGCACGTTGCCGGTGATGACGCCGGGATTGGCCAGTCACTGGGTGGGCCTAGTGACTCCGGTTCCCTCGAGCATTGCCAAACCTCTTGTCGGCAGTCTCATTCACGAAGTTATCTGCAAAGAACACGACATCGTCGAGTACGTCCCCGATCCTGACGGTGGTTTCGTGGACTTTGACGATGCCGTCCGCCGCGCCCTGGCCGGGATGCAGCCGGTGCCTCTTCGCCCCGAGGTCGACATCGACAACCCCTCTCGGATCAGCGCCGCAGACCCCGAGTGGGCAGGCATGACGGTCTTCTCCGACGAACACGAGTCCACGGCGCAAGCGTCGCCGGAGCGGGTTTGGGCCGAGGTCGAGCGGCTCGGCGGCCCCAACGGTTGGTTCGTGCCAGATGCCTTGTGGAAACTCCGCGGCTTTGCCGACCGCCTCGTCGGCGGTCAAGGCCACACCCAGCGTCACGACCCAGGCCCGCTCCAGGAGGGGTCGCGCATTGATTCGTGGGTGGTCGAGTCAATCGACCCGGGCCGCGAGTTGGTGTTGAAGTCACAGATGAAAATCCCTGGCAAGGCCAGGATGATCATTCGCATTTCGCAGGGGCATCAGCAGGGGACGGCCCGCGTCATGCAACAGGCTCAGTTCACCCCGTTCGGCCTGGCCGGGTTGGGTTATTGGGGCGCTCTATGGCTGGGCCACAAGCCGACGTTTGCGCTCATGCACTCCGGGATGGTTAAGGCTGCTGAGTCCGCCGCCGCAGATAGCCCTGGGCAGCCCGCTGCCCACTGACCATCGCGCCCTGAATTGAGGCAGTGTCCATGTGATCGCCACACGCGATGACATGGGCACTGACCTGCATGGGTTTCCGTGTCTGGAGCGGAGCGTCCTGAGAGGGCAGGGCGTGATGCACTTCGTGGCGGTGCACGTGCTCCCACATATCGGTCGCCACGCTATACATCTCGTCAGCGTGCGCTCGCACCTGGGCAAGATCGAGCGGGCCCGCGCCGTCGGCCATCAGAACCGACGTCTGCACGAGGTGCTTGCCGGGAGGCGCATACGACGGAGCCGCCGCCGTGATCAGTGCGGTGTTCTTAATCGGCCCAGCTGCTGTGCGACCGTCCACGATCAGCATGTCCAAGTCGGTGGGGGCCTCGTCCATGGTGAACCAGTCGGTCACGACGCCCTTCATTCGCGGTGCGGGTATGCCGAGCAGATCCTCAGCTGCGCCGGCACCGGTCGCGACAACCACGAGATCGGCCCGCAAGCTCTGCCCGCCAGCGGCGATTTCCGCTCCCCCGGCTCCGCTCTCGCCGACCGCGTCCACCGTCACCCCGGTGCGCACGGGTCGGTCCAACCGATCCGCCAACTGCTCGGGCAACGCGCGCATCCCCCGCTCCGGCAACCCGGGCGAGCCCAGCGCAAACATACGCATCAACAGCTGGGTGAAGCCGTTCGAGGTGCTGCCGTCGTCTTCCAGAACCACACCGGCCACGAAGGCGTCGACCACGCGGCGCAGCGGACCAGACAGCCCGGCGCTCGCCATACTCTCGGCCCGGGTGCTGTCGTCGCCAGAGGTCAACCGAGAGACCGGCCCGAGCGAGGGCAGCGCCCACTTAGCCAAGGCCACCAGCTCGGCGGGGTCAAGCAGTCCACTGCCCAGCACGTCCAGGATGTGCTCGGGCTCGCGCAACGGGTCGGCTAACACCGAAAGACCATCCTCACGCAGCACCCCCGCGCCGGAGCCGAACATCTGCAGGCCCAGCGCTTCGACGTCAATGTGCTGCTGCACCGCAGGGTAGGCGGGGTTGAGGACTTGAAAGCCGCGGTCCATCAAAAAGCCGTCGATAACATCGGTGCGGATGCGACCGCCGACCTCATCGGCACCGTCGATGACCATCACGTCGACCCCCGAGCGCTGCAGGGTCGTGGCGCACATCAAGCCTGCCAATCCGGCACCCACCACGATGACCTCAGCGTCGCTCATGAACCCTCTTCTCTGCCTGGTCGGGGGGAAAGCTCGGCTTGACTCTTCTCCAATCCTGCCATGGCCCACCGCACCGTCGCTGTTCCCAGATGCCCCAACGGCTCGGCTACCCAACGAGCCACCACCTCGGGCATCGGCAATCCCAACATTTCCCGCGCATACGTTGGCAGCAAAGCGACGCCCCCGGCAGCCAGTGCGCCGTACCCTGGCCGCGCCGACCAGGGAAGCGGCGGCGAAAGCAACAAGAACCGCGCCGCTTCACGAGCGGCCGGCGTAGTTTCCATTTCGGGCCGGAAACCGTTGATCACGGCGTTGAGCTCGGCGACGGTCGTGGGCGGCTCGATGACGCCCAACTTGCGGGCCGAAACGGCGGCTTGGGCAACGTAGGTGTCGGCGTCGGCGTCGCTGAGCGGCTGAGGGGCATAAGACTGGAAGTCGCGCAGGAACGCATCGATCTCGGCGACGTGCACCCACATCAACAGGTGCGGGTCGCCGGCAAAGTAGGGACGGCCGCGCTCGTCCTTGCCCCGCACGCGCTCGTGGATGGAGCGGACGTGCACAATAGTGGCTTCAGCGTCTTCGATGGTGCCGAAGGTGGTCGTCGCGAGGTAGTTGCTGGTGCGCTGTAGTCGGCCCCACGGGTCGCCCTTATAGCCGCTGTGACCGGCCACGCCAGCCATCGCGAGCGGGTGGAGCATCTGCATCAACAACGCCGTCACCCCGGCGGGAAACATGGCCGCGTCGGCGTGCACACGCCATACCGGATCGGTGTCTTTGAACCAGCGCTCACCCTCGGAGCCCCAAATCCGGGCGGCCCGGGTGGGCGCGTCGTCTCCGGCTACTTTGGTCCGCAGCGCCTGACCGACCTTGAGCTGCACCGTCCCGGCTGCTCGCTGGACTTGCGTGCGCATCATGTCGGTCACTGCCATTGCCGTCTCATTTCTTTCACACGTGGACCGAGTCAGCGTGTTCTTCGAGGTGGGCCTCGACGCCTTCTTCGGTGTGCTTGCCCGGTTGCACCTTTCGGGGCCAGTAGAACCGGTCGCCCATCGTCAACACGATCGAGGGCACCAAAACGGTTCGCACTATAAGAGTATCGATGAGGACTCCGACAAAGATGATGACCCCCAACTGGGCCAACACGACGAGCGGCAAGACACCCAAAGCGGCAAAGACGGCGGCGAGCA
>JBBSVB010000171.1:0-5784 GCA_038233875.1 Actinomycetales bacterium
CAGCGAGGGCCAGCTGTTCGGCTCCGTGCGCCCGACACTTCTGCCCACCGGGCGGGGCCAGTTAATACGGGCCGGCCAAGCGCCGCGGACAGTCCAGACCGTTCACGCCCACGTCGGCGCTCACAATCTCTAGGCGCTCGCAGTCCAGAGCTCATCTCAGGGCCTAGCCGATTGCAAGGACTAGGAACTCGCGTCGTCTCGTCGAGAGGGCGTCGGACCGGGGTCTACTTCCCGCCCTTCTCAAGCCTCCAGAGGAGACTCAACTCGCGTCCGCCCTTACCGACAGGTCGGCCACCTCGTTCGGGAGACTAACGGGAGGTGGGGTAACGGTTTGGTGAGGTCACGCGGGTCTTCTGCGCTGCACCGTGTCCATTGCGTATTGCTGCAGCATGACCCGATGTGAGCTAGCCGCCACAAGCCGAAAGCCCGATTGCTAGACATTGGCCCAAGCCTTCAGGGATGGCCGATCGAGACCAGAGCAACTGGCACCGTCAGGGTGGCTGCTGCCTGAGTGAAGGCCGTCCGTAGCGCGCCAAAGGACGAGACGTCGGCCGTTCCTGAGAGCGTGATGCCTCGTCCGTCTATGGCGGTGAACCATTGGTTCGTCAGGACTAAAGCCCCAGACGACGTCACATGCCGAGCGCACCGTCGCCCGCCAGGATGCCCGGCTACCTCAAGGCGTTCGAGGTCGACCAGCGAATAGTCCCGCAATAGGAGCGGCAGCACCCTGTCGGTCTTGGCCTGCCAATCTCGAAACGAGAGCCCACCGTTGCTTGTGACCGTCAACACCAGGTTGGCTCGGAAGCCGCCATCGGGGCGGGCCGGCTCCAACGCCACCACCTCTGCTTCACCCCACGCGGAACTGAGCCAAGACCGCGGGTGCATGAACCCCACGCCCGAGCAGTGACTCATCCGTAGCAGTCTGTCCATGCTTAGTCCCAAAACGCCCACGTGTCGTAGGCGTCCCCGGCTCCCTCTCCCACCCAGTCCACGGCGTCGCCAGCCTCGTCGCCGACCCATTCGAGCCCGTCCCCGGCCAGCTCTCCAACCTCGCCGCCGTAGTCCACGAGGTGATTGCCGACATACTGACCGGCGTATGAACCAGCGAACCCGCCCACGGTCCCGCCGATGATCATGCCGACCGCGGTGCCAGGGCCAGGCCCAAAGGCTGACCCGATCAGGCCGCCGGTAATGGCCCCTGCTTCCGCGCCGGCCCACGCTCCGGTGGCGGTCGTTGCACCCATCGTCACGCTGCGCCCCACCCGCTCACCGGTGCCCGAGGCTTCCGAAGCCTTCCACTCCTTCCAGCCGGACTGGGCAAACGTCAGGCCAACCCCCACCCGATCCAACACGGTGCTGGCCTTCGACCACTTCCCAGCTGCCGCGAGGTCTTCAACGAGCGGCGGGGCGCCGGAGATGAAGTCGATTTCGTAAACCCAGGTCACGTAGCCCGACCCGACCGCATGGGACAGGCCGAGCGAATACAGCGCCCGGCTTGTTTCGCCTCGATCTAGTGGGGGGCCAAACCCGCCCCACTCCTGGACCCACGCGTTCAGCGGATCCCAGCGCGGCGTGGGCGGAGCGCCCCAGGTGGGCCCGCACACCGGTGGCGTGGGTGCCCATCGGCCGCTCGCGGCACGGCGAGCGAAAGGCCTGATGAGCAGTCCGATCGCGTCGGCGCACTCGCGGTCGGCAGCCTCGGCGGTGGCCTGAAACGTTGCCATATCCTCCGGCTCAACCCAAGTGGCGCTCAGGGTGTCCAGGCGGTCGGCATACGCCCAGAGCACATCGCGGACCTCACGGCCGAGGCCCAACGTGGCGTGCGCATCGGCGCGCGGCCCGTCCATCGCAGCCCACACCAGCTCGGCCTCCGGTGCCTCGTATGCCGACCGCAGGCCGAGCCATCGCGCCCGTACCGAGGTGGCGGTCACTTGCACCCCGAGCAGCCCGGAGACCAGATCGCTGGCAGCCCCACGCACCTCCCTGCCGTCATCGACCCAGTGCGAGCCCGCTCGACCCATGACCCCAACCAACTCACTC
Organism: Actinomycetales bacterium; assembly: GCA_038233875.1. Classification (GTDB taxonomy): domain Bacteria; phylum Actinomycetota; class Actinomycetes; order Actinomycetales; family Dermatophilaceae; genus Ornithinicoccus. The sequence continues at coordinate 2,041 of JBBSVB010000171.1, forward strand.
ATACGTTGCCCCTCTCGACCCACCGAATGACCTTGAGTCAGGAGTAGACCTCACCGAAGGGGATCGAGACGGGGCTCTTCCACAGGGCCAAAGGTGTGGATCGTGGCCCTCCAGGCAGGGCTCAGGGCCAACCGGAATAAGCGGCTGCGAGTGAGCGCTCACTCACTTATGATCTCCGGTATGCCGACCAGCACCTCATCGCGAAGGGCACCAGCGATGACTCCCGATGAACGCCGCGCCCAGCTGGAGGGCGCAGCCATCGACGTGCTCCGCGACAGGGGCCTGGCCGCCACCACCAAAGAGATCGCCGAGCACGCCGGAGTCGCCGAGGGCACGATCTTCCGAGTGTTCGACACCAAAGACGACCTGGTGCAAGCCGCCCTGATCAGGGCATTCGACCCCGAGTCGCTCATCGAACGCATCCAACACATCGACTCCGCCCAACCCCTTCGCCAGCGGCTGCTCGACATGGTCACCGCACATCAGGACCACCTGGTCGGCCTCTTCGAACTCATGAGCGCTACCGGCATGGTCCGCCCGCCCGGCCACGACTCCCGCGGGCACAACTCGACGAGTCATGACAGCGAGAGCCATCAAGCGGCCCAGACCCGACTGCACGATCGCATGCTCGAGCTCATCGCGCCCGACGCTGACCTACTCACCTTGAGCCCAAAGGATCTGCTGAGATTCCTACGCATGCTGACCTTCTCGGGCAGCCACCGGCACATCGCCCATGGCGACTTGCTCACACCGCAACAGATCGTCGACGTGCTCCTGGACGGCACCCTCAAATCAGCAGGTTATCAGTCGGGCAGCCACCAACCCCGCTCCACGACCACCACACGAACGGCAGCCACCTCATGCTGATCACGTTGCTGCGCAGGCACCTTGCGCCATACAAAACGATCATCGCGATCCTGCTCGTGCTGCAGTTCGTCTCGACGCTGGCCTCGCTATATCTGCCGAGCTTGAACGGGCGGATCGTCGACGAGGGCATCGCGGTCGGGAACACCGGCATGATCATCACTCTCGGCGGTCAGATGCTGCTGTTCTCTTGCCTCCAGATTGCGGTGACGGTGGCCGCGACCTACCTCGCCGCACGCACCGCATCCGGCATGGCCCGCGACCTGCGAGGCAACGTCTTCGATCGGGTCAGCAGCTTCAGCGCCCAAGAGGTCAACCAGTTCGGCCCCCCCACGCTCATCAGCCGCACCACCAACGACGTCACGCAGGTGCAAACCGTCACCTTCATGGGGATGTCCATGATGCTGACCGTGCCGATCATGATGATCGGCGGCATCATCATGGCGTTGCGCGAAGACGCCGGCCTGGCTTGGCTGATGGCCGTTGCGGTGCCCCTGCTGGCGGTCTGCATCGGGCTGATCCTGGTCAAGATGGTGCCGCAGTTCGGGATCATGCAAAAGTCCGTCGACCTCGTCAACCGGGTGCTGCGCGAGCAGATCACCGGCGTCCGAGTGGTGCGTGCGTTCGTCCGTGAAGACCAAGAGGAAGCGCGCTTTTCCGAAGCCAACGCGCAATACACCGGGGCCGCTCTGGCGGTGGGCAAGCTGATGGCGATGGTGTTCCCGATCGTCACGATGGTGCTCAACGGGTCCAGTGTCGCGGTGCTGTGGTTTGGCGCTCGTCGCGTCGAGGACGGTCAGATGCAGGTCGGCTCTTTGATCGCGTTCCAGGCCTACCTGTTGTTCGTGCTTATGTCGGTGATGATGGCGACCTTCATGGCCACGATGATCCCGCGCGCAGCGGTCTCGGCGACTCGGATCATGGAGGTCCTGTCCACCGACACCACCGTGGTCGACCCCGCCCGGGCGACCCAGATCCCCGAGGGACCCGTCACCGTCGAGTTCGCGGAGGTCGAGTTCCACTACCCAGGTGCCGACGCACCGGTGCTCTGCGACGTGTCGTTCGCCGCTCGTCCCGGCCAGATGACCGCCTTGATCGGTTCCACCGGGTCGGGCAAAACCACGGCCATCTCACTCGTGACCAGGTTGTATGACGTCACGTCCGGGGCGGTGCTCTTCAACGGTGTCGACGTGCGCGAGGCGGCGTTGGAAGACCTGTGGTCCAAGGCCGGCATCGTCCCGCAGAAGCCCTACCTGTTCTCCGGGACGGTGGCCTCAAACCTGCGCTACGGCAACCCCGAGGCCACCGACGACGAGCTCTGGGAGGCCCTGCGAGTCGCCCAGGCCGACGACTTTGTGGCCGCCATGACCGGGGGTCTCGACGCCTCGGTAGCCCAAGGCGGCACCACCGTCTCTGGTGGGCAGCGACAACGACTCGCCATTGCGAGGGCGCTGGTCAAACGACCCGAGGTCTACGTGTTCGACGACTCGTTCTCGGCGCTCGACGTGGCTACCGACGCCCGGTTGCGCGCTGCTCTCGGTGCGTTGACCGCCACCTCGACCGTGCTCGTCGTCGCCCAACGGGTGTCCACGATCATCAACGCCGACCAGATCATCGTGCTCGAAGACGGTCGGGTGGTCGGCCGCGGGACACACGATGAGTTGCTCGCCGACTGCACGACATACCAAGAGATTGTGTCCTCCCAACTGATTTCAGAGGTGGCCTAAGATGGCTGAAGGGATCAAGTCTGCCGAAGAAAAGGCCGCCGAAGCCAGGCGTGGGCCACCCGTGCAGCGCCGGGGGCCAGGGGCCGGCATCGGAGCGCCCGTCGAGAAGCCGATGAACTTCCGCGGCTCCGCGATGCGACTGCTCGGCATGCTGCGCCCGGACCGCACGCTGCTGCTCGGCGTCTTCGTGATGACGAGCGTCTCCGTGGTGCTCACAGCGGTTGGTCCGCTGATTGTAGCCCGGGCCACCGACCTGATCTTTAGCGGTTCGTTTGCCTCCCGGTTCGTCCCGGCGGGGACCACCCAAGAGCAGGCCGTCCAGGCTCTGCGCGCCAGCGGCGACGACACGTTGGCCGACATTCTGGGCGCGATGAAGTACGTCGTGCCTGGTCAGGGCATCGACTTCGGCGCCGTCGGTGACGTGCTGATGTTTGCTCTGGCCCTCTACGTGATGGCCTCGCTGCTCGCGTGGGCGCAGGGCCGGCTCCTGGTCGTGGTGGTGAACCGGGCCGTCTTCGGGCTGCGTCGCATCGTCGAAGAAAAACTGCACCGCCTTCCGCTGCCCTACTTCGACTCCCAGCCCCGGGGTGAGGTGTTGAGCCGGGTCACCAACGACATCGACAACGTCGCGCAGAGCCTGCAGCAAACGCTGAGTCAGTTGCTGACCTCGCTGCTGACCGTGGTGGCAATGGTGGTCATGATGTTTATCGTGTCGCCGCTGCTGGCGATCGTCGCGCTGATCACGATCCCGCTGGTCATGGCCGTGACGGCGGTGATCGGCAGGCGTGCTCAAGGCCTGTTCGTGCGGCAGTGGAAGCACACCGGCGCGGTCAACGGCATCGTCGAAGAGTCTTTCTCCGGCCACGAGCTGATCCAGGTCTTCGGTCGACGTCGCGAGTCGCGGACGGCGTTCAACACCTCCAACGACGAGTTGTATGCCGCCAGTTTTGGAGCCCAGTTCGTCTCCGGTTTGATCATGCCCTCGGTGATGTTCATCGGGAACCTGAACTACGTGGTCATTGCCGTGCTCGGTGGGATGCGGGTGGCTAGCGGCTCGATGAGCCTCGGCGAAGTGCAGGCGTTCATCCAGTACTCGCGGCAGTTCACCCAACCGCTGACCCAGGTGGCGTCGATGGCCAACCTGATGCAGTCG
>JBBSVB010000172.1:0-5751 GCA_038233875.1 Actinomycetales bacterium
CGCCGACAACAACGCTTCTTTCGTGGCAAGGTCCAAGGCGTTCATAGCCTCTGGGCGCTTCAAGGTCACCGTGGCGACTGCGCCGCTGCGGTGGACCAGCACAGGGCGGCCAGAGGTGGAGGATTGCGTGGACATATCGACAGTGTGCCGTAGCGATTAGGCCGACCAGCCGACGGGCATGGATAATGGATGAATACGTGCTCGCCGCAAGACTGTGGTGGGCGCTTCCGGTTAGTCGCATCAGACGGAAGGTTCACTATGGCCGCAATGAAGCCCCGGACCGGGGACGGGCCCCTCGAAGTAACCAAGGAGGGCCGCGGCATCGTGCTGCGCATGCCACTCGAGGGGGGCGGCCGACTGGTCGTCGAGATGAACGCCGAGGAGGCGGGTGCACTCGGTGACGCAATCTCCGGGTGCCTCGGCAAATAGGCACACCCACTCAAAAGACCCCGCCTCCTCATTGAGGGGCGGGGTCTTTCGTATGCGGACGCAGACCTAGCGGCGGATGGCGGCCAGTAGCCCGTCACCGACGGGCAGCAGAGCGCAATGCAGTCGAGAGTCGTCGCGCAAGGTCTTGCCCAGCTCCCGGATTGCCACTGTGGCGTCATCGCGGGCGGCCGGATCGGCCACCCGGTCGTTGCCCAGGATGTTGGCCACCGCGAGCACGCCACCGGGGCGAAGGAGTCGAAGGGCCTGCTCGACGTATGCCTCATCGCCCTGGTGATCGGCGCTGACAAACACCATGTCGTAGGCCCCGTCGGTCATCCGAGGGAGTACAGCCGATGCTTCACCACCGATCACGCGGGTGCGCTGCGGTGCGACCCCAGCCGCGGCAAAGGCGGTGCGCGCAGCCCGCTGGCGCTCCGGCTCAGGATCGATCGAGGTCAGCACCCCGTCGGGGCTCATCCCTTCGAGCAACCACAATCCGGACACCCCGGCATTGCTGCCGATCTCAATCACGTGCGTGGCTGCCAGAGCGGCCGCGAGCAGTCGCAGCGACGCCCCCAATGCAGGCGCCACCGGCTCCGCTCCCACTTCCTGAGCGCGTGCAGACGCTCCCTCGACCTGCTCTGAGCCGGGCATAAAATGCTCGGCGTACGTCCACGATGTCATCCGCTGTGCAGCCATGGGATCACCTTAAACGGTTCAGCGAATGCTCAGGATGCAGTGGAACCCTCAGGAGTCCGACGCAGCCATCGCAGGGTGCGCATTCTGAGAGGCACATGATGGACAGCACGCAAGAGTGGCAGCAGCCGACCTGGGATGAGGTCGTGCGGACTCACTCTGCGCGTGTGTACCGTCTGGCATACCGCCTCACCGGCAATCAGCACGACGCCGAAGACCTCACCCATGACGTGTTCATCCGGGTCTTCCGCTCCCTCGACAGCTACCGGCCAGGCACCTTCGAGGGGTGGTTGCACCGCATCACCACCAACCTGTTCTTGGACCGAGCGCGCCGCAAGCAGCGCATCCGCTTTGACGCCCTCACTGACGAGTTCGCGGCCCGTTTGCCCTCACGCCTCACCGGCCCCGAGGAGCACTTCGACATCGCGCACCTCGATGGGGACATCCAGCAAGCCCTTGACGCGTTGGCCCCGACGTTCCGCGCGGCCGTCGTGCTCTGTGATATCGAGGGTTATTCCTACGAGGAAGTGGCCCAAACGCTCGGTATCAAGCTGGGCACAGTGCGCTCTCGCATCCACCGTGGCCGCTCCCAGTTGCGCCAGGCGCTGGCTCACCGTGCGCCAGCGCGCTCGACATCGCCCGTCTCGAGCAGGCCCCGGGGGGCCGCCACCGGCGCTATCCCGGTCCTCGGCTGACGATTCCGTTCGGCGATCAGGCACAATCACTGCATGCCTTCGTCCATGACTCCGCTAGAGGGTCACGCCGAGTCGCTGCGGGCAGCACCAACGCCGTGGTCTCGGCGGGCCGATCCAGCGGTGGTTGCCTTGGCGCTGGTCGCGGGACTCTTGGGCGGTGCCATCGGGGCGTTCGTCATGGGGACCTTCGACGCTGACCCCGAGCGTCCGGCAGTGATTTCAGCGTTGCCCCTGACTCCCGCTTCGAGCGGTGCAGCGTCCTCGACGCCTCAAGGCTCGATTGCTCAGATCGCACAGGGGGCGCTGCCCAGTGTCGTCTTCATCACGGTCGGCACCCCTGATGAAGGTGGGGTGGGCTCCGGCTTCGTGATCGACCAAGCCGGATACATCGTGACCAATCTGCACGTCGTTCAGCAGGCCCTGACCGCAGGAGATTCGGTCACCGTGGAGTTCCAAAACGGACCCCGACTCGAGGCCGAGATCGTCGGCGGCGACCCGGCATACGACATTGCCGTGCTGAAGGTGGACCAGGACGGGCTGCCCGCGCTGGAGTTCGCCGAATCCTCCCAAGTCCAGGTCGGCGCCCCGGTCGTCGCGGTCGGGGCACCGCTGGGGCTGGAGGCCACCGTCACGGCGGGCATCGTGTCCGCGCTGGATCGGCCGGTCGTCGCGGGTGACCTTGAGACCGCCTCGTTCATCAACGCCATTCAAACCGATGCGGCCATCAACCCCGGCAACTCCGGCGGGCCGCTGCTGGATCTATCCGGCCGGGTGATCGGGGTCAACTCCGCGATTGCACAACTGCCGGGGCAGAGCGGGTTGGCACCCGGCGGAAGCATCGGCCTCGGCTTCGCCATCCCTTCCGATCAGGTCTCACGCACGGCACAGTCGCTGATCGACACGGGCACCAGTGACCACCCCGTCATCGGCGTGTTCGTCGATCTGGCCTACACCGGTGAAGGGGCTAGGGTCCAAGAGGAAGGCGAAGACGGGCAAGACCCGATCGTTGCCGACGGGCCTGCGGATGACGCGGGTATCAAACCTGGCGAGATCATCCTTGAGGTAGACGGTCAGCGCATCGATGACGGTAGCGACTTGATCGTGACGCTGCGCTCGCTGCAGATCGGGGACACCGTCGAGCTGCTCATCCAGGGCACGGACGACACCGAGCGCACCGTCTCGCTGACGTTGGCCGGGGCCTCAGAGTGAAGGCAGTGCTGCGGTGATACCGAACTTCGGGGGCGGAGAGTTCATCATCATTCTGATCATCGCCTTTTTCCTTCTCGGCCCCAGCAAGATGCCCGAGTATGCTGCGGCGCTGGCCCGCACGGTGCGCAAAATGCGGGACATGGCCGAGGGCGCCAAGACGCAGATCCGCGAGGAGATGGGCCCTGCGTTCGACGACGTCGACTGGCAGCAACTCGACCCTCGTCAGTACGACCCTCGCCGCATCGTGCGGGAGGCCCTTGCAGCACCGACGGAAAAGCCGAAGACCACCGCTGAGGAAGCTGGGATGGTGCCCGTCGATGTGCCACCAGCCGACGAGAAGCCCAAACGGGCCCTCAAACCAGCCTCGGTGCGCCGACCGCGCGAACGATTTAACCCCGAGTTGCCTACGCCCTTCGATGTAGACGCCACGTAACCCGCGACTGAGTTAAGTGGCTGCTCAGGTGGGGGTGATGCCCAACTTGCGCCCAGCCAAGCCTCGGCCACGCGCGGCCAACGTGCGAGCGATAGCCCGCAACGCTGTCGCAGCGGGCGAGTCGGGGGCACCCAGGACCACCGGCATACCCACGTCGCCGCCCTCGCGCACCGTGACGTCCAGCGGGATTTGGCCCATCAACGGCACGTCCGCACCAATGGAGCGCGACAACGAGTCGGCGACGGTCTGCCCGCCGCCGGCACCGAAAATCTCCTGACGAGACCCATCCGGAAGCTCCAACCAGGACATGTTCTCGATGACCCCGACCAAACGCTGGTGCGTCTGCAGGGCGATGGCCCCGGCTCGCTCGGCCACTTCGGCAGCCGCCAGTTGCGGCGTGGTCACTACGATTAGCTCAGAGTTGGGCAACAACTGGGCCACCGTGATGGCGATGTCGCCGGTGCCGGGCGGCAGGTCGAGCAACAGCACATCGAGGTCGCCCCAGAACACGTCGCCAAGGAACTGCTGCATCGCGCGGTGCAACATCGGCCCACGCCACACCACGGGCTGGTTGCCGGGCACGAACATGCCGATGGAGATGACCTTCACCTCTTGGGCGATCGGCGGCAAGATCATGTCGTCGACCTGAGTGGGGGGCCGTGAGACTCCTAACATGCGAGGCACCGAGAAGCCGTAGATGTCGGCGTCCACGACACCAACCCGCAAACCCTGCTCGGCCATCGCGGCCGCCAGGTTGACCGTGATCGAGGATTTGCCGACGCCACCCTTTCCGGAGGCCACGGCGTAGACCCGGGTCAGGGTGTCGGGTCGGGCGAAGGGGATTTCCTTCTCCGGGGCACCGCCACGAAGGTTGGTCTTGAGGCTCGAGCGTTGCTCGTCGCTCATCACTCCCAACTCGACCGTGACTTCGCCGACGTCGGCCACGGTCTTCAGGGCCGCAGTGACCTCACGGGTGATGGTCTCTTTCATCGGGCAGCCCGGGACCGTCAGCAAGATGATCGCGTGGACTGCGCCGTCTTCACCGGCCCGCACGTCGGAGACCATGCCCAACTCGGTGATCGGCTTGCGGATCTCTGGGTCGTTGACCTTGGCCAGGGCAGCGTGCAGGGCGTCGAGAGAAGGAGCGGACATGGGGTCCATCGTAGGGGGCGGACTAAGCCTTGCTGACCCCGCCTTCGCGGCGTTTGGGATCCTCGTCGGTCGACGCCGGACGCTCCACGCTGATCTGTATGCCGCGCTCTTCCATATCGTCGAGCAGCCCGCGCAGTTCCGAACGCACGAAGTCGCGGGTTGCGGTGTCGCGCATAGCAATGCGGATCGAAGCCACTTCCCTAGTCAAGAACTCGGTCTCAGCCAACGCCCGTTCGTCGCGGGAGCGATCCTGCTCGATGGTGACCTTGTCGCGGTCGGCCTGACGGTTCTGCGCGAGCAGAATCAACGGCGCGGCATACGAGGCCTGCAGGCTCAGCATCAGCGTCAAAAAGATGAAGGCATAGGGGTCGAAGCGGGCCCCGGAGGGAGCAATGGTGTTCCACAGTAACCAGACCAAGACGAACAATGACATGTATGCCAAGAAGCGGGCCGTGCCCATGAAACGTGCGAAGCCCTCGGCAAAGCGTCCGAAGGTGTCTGGGTCCATGCTCGGCCGGAACAGTCGGCGACGTTCCTTGGTTAGGGGCTGGTCAAGCCGCGCACTCGATTTTGAACGGACGCTGCCAGATCGAGACCGATCACTGCGGCCTCGGTGACTGGAGGCGCGGGCCTTGTCAGCCATGAGCGATCACGTCCTGCCATTCATCGTTTTCGCGCCAATCCTGTGGGAGCAAGTGATCGAGCACATCGTCAACACTCACCGCGCCCAAAAGGCGTCCTTCACTGTCGGTGACCGGCATTGCGACCAAGTTGTACGTTGCCAGCATGCGGGTGACCGCACCGAGTGACGCTCCAGCGCCGATGGGGTCAATGGCCTGATCCAGCACCCCGCCCACCGGTTCTTGCGGCGGCTCGCGCAGGAGTCGCTGAATGTGCACGACACCGAGAAACTTGCCGGTGGGGGTCTCGTGCGGGGGTCGCGACACAAAGACCAGCGAGGCGAGGGCCGGTGAGACCTCCTGGCGGCGCACCATGGCCAACGCCTCGGCGATGCTTGCGTCGGGCCCTAGGATCACCGGCTCCGTGGTCATCATGCCGCCGGCGGTGTCTTCGTCGTAGGCCAGCAATCGCCGAATAGGCGCGGCCTCGTCTGGCTCCATCACCGCCAGCAGTTGC
>JBBSVB010000173.1:0-5736 GCA_038233875.1 Actinomycetales bacterium
GACGGCTACGAGTGTGGTGTCAACCTTGGGTCGTTCAACGACCTCCAGATCGACGACCTCATCTCGACGTACGAAATGCGGGAAATCCCCCGCAGCTAGACGCGATTGCCTACGGTCGGGTCGCACCAGTTCATGGAGCGGCCCGACCGAGGCATTGCACGCAGACAACGGCACCAGCAGGAGGAGATATGGCGGACAAGGCTCGGGCACGCAAGGTTGCCGAACGCACCAAGGTTCTGGTGGCTGGCGCCCTAGAAACTCTGGTCAAAGACCCCAAACTTGGCTTTGTCACCGTCACTGAGGTGCGAGTGACCGGCGACCTGCAGCATGCCACGGTCTTCTACACCGTCCTCGGTGGGGAGCCGGAGCGTGAAGCTGCAGCGGAGGTGCTCGGCACCTACCGCGGGCGCATCCGCTCCCACGTCGGCAAAGGCCTCGGCATCCGCCTTACCCCGAGCGTCGAGTTCCTGCTGGACGCCCTGCCAGAGGACGCAGCACACCTCGACGACGTCATGCGCGCGGTCAACCAGCGCGATGCTGAGCTTGCTGCGGCTCGCAAAGAATCGGCGTACGCCGGGGAAGCGGATCCGTACCGCAAGCCGCACGTCGACGAGATCGATGGCGACGAGGGCTCAGAAGTTAATGAGGCCGACGAGCCGCAAGCGTGAGCCATCATGGGCTGCTCATTGTCGATAAACCCGCCGGCTGGACCAGCCACGATGTCGTAGCCAAGGCTCGTCGTGTCTGCGGCACCCGCAGAGTGGGTCATGCCGGGACGCTCGACCCGATGGCCACCGGAGTGCTGGTGCTGGGCGTCGGCAAAGCCACCAAGATGCTGACCTTCCTGGTGGGTCTCGACAAAGGGTATGCCGGGACGATCCGGCTGGGGCAGTCCACGGTGACCGATGACGCCGAGGGCGAGATCGCCGATGAGCGTGACGCCGGCGCGATTTCTGACGGCGAGATTGCTGCCGCCGTCGCAACCCTCACAGGGGCCATTGAGCAAGTGCCCAGCGCCGTGAGTGCCATCAAAGTCAACGGAGTGCGCTCGTATGCGCGGGTGCGAGCCGGTGAAGAGGTGGCCCTAGTAGCCCGGCCAGTGACCGTGCGCCGCTTTGAGATCGAGCGCGTCGAGCGCTCGCCAGATGCCCCTGCGACTGTGGTTGATCTTGACATCACGGTGGAAGTCACTTCCGGCACCTACGTGCGCGCCCTCGCCCGCGACCTCGGCGCGGCCTTGGGAGTCGGCGGGCACCTGACCGCTCTTCGACGGACCCACGTGGGGCGCTATGACCTGTCGCTGGCCCACACGCTTGAGCAAGCGGAAGCATTGCCTGAGCGCGGCATCGTTGACATGGCGACGGCGGCGCAAGCGGCTTTCGTGGTGCGACGCCTCAGCGACGATCAGGAGCAGGCGCTTCGCCACGGCCAGCGCATCGACGTGGACGCGACTCGACACGACGATCCCGTGGCCGCCATCGGCACCAACGGAGAACTCGTGGCCATCATGGACGAGAGCGGCGAGATGGCGCGCAGCCGTGTCGTCTTCCCGGCCGGTTAGAGTAGCCGCCGTGGATCGCTGGACAAACGTGGAGCAAGCTCAGGCCGATCCTCGCCGTAGTGTCGTCATGCTCGGGAACTTCGACGGGGTGCACCGGGGGCATCAAACGGTGTTGCGCACCGTCACCACCATGGCCCGGGGGGCCGGGGCTATGAGTGTGGCCATCACCTTTGACCCCCACCCGCTCGAGGTGCTGCATCCCGAGCGGGCACCTGAGCGAATCACCAGCGTCGCCTACCGCCTTGACCTGATGGAGCACTGCGGACTCGATGCCGCCTTGACGCTTCCCTTCACCCGCGAGTTCGCTCAGTTGACCCCGGAAGAGTTCGTCGAGCAGGTGCTCGTGGACGGACTACGCGCTCGGACGGTGGTGTGTGGATCGGACACGAAGTTCGGCGTACGTAATAGTGGCGACATCACGACCATGCGCGCGTTGGGGGACCGTTTCGGCTTCACGGTGGTCACCCACGATATTGCCGGGGTTCACGATGGAGGACGCAGAGATTGGTCGTCGTCTGCGGTGCGCTCGGCGCTTCGCGACGGAGATGTGCAGCGGGCCAGCGAGGTTTTGGGGCGTCTGCATCGCGTGAGCGGCATCGTGGTTCATGGGCATCACCGGGGGCGCGAATTGGGATACCCCACCGCAAATTTGGGAGCGGACAGCCAGGGCATGATCCCGGCCGACGGTGTCTATGCCGGCTGGCTGGAACGGACCGATCAGGATGTGGACGACGCTAACCGCCGGCTGCCCGCGGCCATCTCGGTGGGCACTAACCCGACGTTCGATGATGTCGCCGCGCGTACCGTCGAGGCCTACGTGCTGGATCGGGTTGACCTCGATTTGTATGACGAGCGCGTGGGGGTGGATTTTGTGGCACGGCTGCGGGGCAATACCAAGTTCGACTCGATGCAGGATCTGACCGAGCAGATGGCCCGCGACGTCGCGGTGTGCCGCTCGGTCCTGTTGGGATAGTCGGGTGGACGTTGCACGCTCGGCCACCAGCGTTCATACCCCCGTGATCAGTACCACCGCCATGAGCACCACTGCCCGCCGTTACGTGCGCACCGACTGGGGCCTCTTCATTGCGGCCTTGGGTTTGTCCCTGGTCGGGGCGGTCTTGGTGTGGTCGAGCACTCACGTCACGCTCGGTATGGCCCTCACAGTGCGACACCTGATCAACACGGCGCTTGGCCTCACGATGGCGCTCATGGTGGTTCGAATCGATGTGAAGTGGCTGCGGGCTGCCGCGCCGTGGATTTACCTCGCCGGTATTGCTGGCTTGGTGCTGGTGTTGTCTCCGGTCGGTGACGTCGTTAACGGCTCGCGGTCGTGGTTGTTCCTACCTGGTGGTTTCTCCTTGCAGCCTGCGGAGTTGGCCAAGATCGGCCTTGCCATCGGCTTAGCGATGTTGCTGGCCGAGGGACGTCACCCCTCATCGGCACCAGGAGCGCGCCAGGTGCTGATGGCATGGGCGCTGGGCGGCATACCGTCAGTGTTGATCCTGGCTCAGCCGGATTTGGGGTCAGCGTTGGTGCTGGGCGCGATGCTCATCGGGGTCGTGGCCGTCAGCGGCGCGAAGTGGTGGTGGACGGTGAGCGCCCTGGCGGTCAGCGTCGCCGGGGTGGTGGCCGCGTTGGCGATCCCGCTGCTCGACCAATACCAGGTGGACCGTTTGCTCGCCTTTGCCGATCCCTCGCTGGACCCCTCCGGCATCGGGTACCAGACGGCTCAGGTGCGCCTGGCGATCGGCTCCGGGGGAGTAAGCGGCGCGGGGGTAGGCGAGGGTCCACAGACCCAGGGCGGGTTCGTGCCGTTCCAGGAGACGGATTTCATCTTCTCGGTGGTGGGCGAAGAGTGGGGCCTCTGGGGAGCCATCGGCGTCATCTTGCTGTTGGGCTTCGTCATTGTGCGCGCGCTGCGGGTTGCGTTAATCACCGACGAGCCGTTTGGTCGGGTGGTCGCGGTAGGGGTGGCGTGCTGGTTTGCCTTCCAGACCTTCCAGAACATCGGGATGAACCTCGGACTACTTCCGGTGACAGGGCTGCCGCTGCCGTTCCTGTCCTATGGAGGTTCATCGATGTTGGCGTGCTGGTTGGCCATTGGCCTGCTTGCCAGCGTGCAGCATGCCCCGCGCCGCACCATCTGAGCTGTTACCTCCCGCGTGAATGTGCGCGACCGCATACTTGTGCGCTCGTCACTGCGTGCACCAAAAAGTCCGGCCACCAACCGCAATGGGTCAGCGGCCGGACTGTGAAGCGGTAGTGCTGCGACGTGGATTAGAACTTCGGGTCGACGAAGGTCTGCTCGTGCATGGGCGGACGCACGTAGGGCACGTCTTTCATCACGGGCAGCACGACCGGGTCCGGAGCCACGTCTTCGTAGTCGAACTGGGCCAGCAGGTGGCTGATGCAGTTCAGTCGGGCCGTGCGCTTGTCGTCCGATGGCACGACATACCAGGGGGCCTGCTTGATGTCGGTGTACTGGAAGGTGGTGTCCTTGGCCATCGAGTAGCGCACGTACAGCTCGTGCTCGGCGAGGTCCATGTCCGAGAGCTTCCAGCGCTTCAGTGGCTCCGCGTTGCGGGCCTCAAAACGCTTGCGTTGCTCCTCATACGACACCGAGAACCAGTACTTCAGCACGATGATGCCCGAGCGCACCAGCATTCGCTCGAACTCGGGACAACTGCGCAAGAACTCCGCGTGCTCCTCATCGGTGCAGTAGCCCATGACCCACTCGACGTTGCTGCGGTTGTACCAAGAGCGGTCAAACATGACCATCTCGCCAGCAGCAGGGAGGTTCTCGGCGTACCGCTGGAAGTACCACTGCGTCCGCTGGCGCTCGGAGGGCTTCGGCAGCGCCATGACCTTTACCGTGCGGGGGCTGGTGCGCTCGGCGATGCGCTTGATCACGCCACCTTTTCCGGCGGAACCGCGGCCTTCGAAGATGACAAGCACCCGGAGTCCCTGGCTCTGAATCCAGTACTGAAGCTGGACCAGTTGCTCTTGGAGGCGTTCCATCTCGGCCTCGTAGATGTCCTTCTTGACTCGCCCAGACTTGGTGTAGTTCTCCGGGTGTTCCTTCTTGACCTTGCTGCGCTGATCGTCAGCGCCGTCGGGCAGGGGAGCATCTTTGCTCATGGGACCTCCTGGGGGGTTTCGCCGATCCTTACGCATAATCGGCTGGGCCACAACAGTTTCTACTACAAAGTCCGTACTTCGGTTTTAGAGGAACACCCAACGGCGTCCTTGCCTGGTGCTTAAATGACGCGAACGCGGATAATTCCGTCGATGGCGGCGATCTGATCAGCGACCGTGGCGGCAACGTCGCCTTCGACATCGATGAGGGTGTAGGCGAAGTCTCCGCGGGACTTGTTAATGAGATCGGCAATATTCAGCGACGCACCGGCCAGGATCGCCGAGATCTGGCCCACCATATTGGGCACGTTGCGGTTGAAAATGGCCAAGCGGGTGGCACCCGCCGTGCGCGGTAGGACCGCCTCACCTAAATTGACACTATTGCGGATGTTGCCGTCGACTAGGTAGTCACGGAGTTGCTCGGCAGCCATGACCGCGCAGTTTTCCTCGGCCTCAGCGGTGGAGGCACCCAGATGGGGCAACGCCACGACTTTGGGGTGGGCGACCAGAGCGGGGGACGGGAAGTCGCAGATGTATGCGTGCAGTCGGCCGTCGTCGAGAGCGGCAATCACGGCATCGTCGTCAACGATTCCGCCCCGGGCGAAGTTCAACACCGTCGCACCTGGCTTCATCCGGGCGATCTGGGCGGCACCAACTAGTCCCGTGGTGGCCTCAATGAGTGGCACGTGCGCGGTGACCATGTCCGATCGGCTGAACAGATCATCCAATGACGTCGCCTGCTCGACGGCCGAGCTCATCTGCCACGCGCGCCCCACGGTCAACGCGGGGTCATAGCCGAGCACCTTCATCCCGAGCGAGGCCGCAGCGTTGGCCACCAGCACGCCGATCGCGCCCAATCCGATCACGCCGAGCGTGCGCCCGGGTAGCTCGAAGCCTGCGTACTCCTTCTTGGCCTTTTCTACTGTCGGGTTGAGGTCGCCCTCGGCGCCCGCCAATCCGGCCGTGAAGGCTGCGGCGGGCCAAATGTTGCGCGCCGCCAGCAGCATGCCCGCAATCACGAGCTCCTTGACCGCGTTGGC
>JBBSVB010000174.1:0-5719 GCA_038233875.1 Actinomycetales bacterium
CGCTCGGCCAAGACGTCCCCACCCATAGCGTTCCCGTGCAGATCGTGCCGGGTATCACCGCCGCCCACGCGGCATCGGCACTCGCTGGTGCGGCCCTCGGTGGCGACCATATGTTGCTGTCGCTCTCTGATCGGCTGAAGCCCTGGGGAGTCATCGAGTGTCGGCTGCGCGCGGCCGCCGAAGGCGATGTTGCCGTGGCGATCTACAACCCCCGATCTTCCAGCCGCCCCGACCAGTTCGGTGCAGCCCGCGATCTGCTACTGACCCTCATGCCTCGCGAACGCGTCGTCGTCGCTCGCCATGTGGGCCGCGAGGCCGAGTCGCTCACTGTGACCAGCCTGGGAGAACTCGACCCGGAGAGCATCGATATGGGCTGCATGGTCATCATCGGTGCCTCTACCACCAAGGTCAGCAACACTGGCCGTGTATGGACTCCTCGCTTCGTCGCGCAACAACCGGCCGACGACTAAGCCCACCCGGCACCCCCATCGCACAGCCGGCATACCTCTGCGATTCTTCACCGTCCGACGTGATGTGACGTACTTCATTTGGGAACATATGAGGGCCTGGATTCCGTTACCTACGGTAACGTAACCGTAAGTAAGGGCTGCCCCGACGGCTCGGCCAACAGTGTGGAGGCTTTTGATATGACGTCGCAGTTAGAACAAACCCGTTCAGACGTAGACCTGGATTCGGGTTGGGACACCTCAACGGAGAGCTCCTCAATCGGGGCTGCGGGCGACGCCGACCGGCTCGTCGCGAACTTCCGCGTGGTGCTGTCACGGACGTTCGGCCACCGAGCCGACCTTGACGTGATCGGGCAGGGGCGGGGGCTGCCGCCGTATGTCTTGCGCGAGGTGCTCTCTGCGGAGCCCATGCGGGCTTTTATGCCGACTCGATTCGGTGGCTTCGGTGACAGCTTGGCACCTAGCCAGGCCGTGATGGAGGAAGCGTCCTACCACTCTCTGTCGTTGGGTTTGACCCTGGGCATTAGCGGCAGCCTGTTCGCGCAACCCGTCGCGAAGCACGGCGACGCGGAAGTGGCCGGACGCATCCTGTCGCGGATGGTCAGCGGCGGAAGTCTCGGTGGTCTGATGATCACCGAGCCGGGTTACGGCACAGATGCTCTGTCGATGAGGACCGCCTGGCGCCGCCAAGATGACGAGTATTGGGTTGTGGGGACTAAGCACTGGGCGGGTTTGTCCGGATGGGCGGACTACTTCCTGGTGATGGCGCGTCCTGGCAAAGATGACGGTGACCTGGGCAATGGCATCGATCTGTTCATCTGCGAGCAGAACGAACCCGAACAGCACATCAAGATGGTTGAGCAATATCCCTCCCTCGGGTTATACGGGATTCCGTATGGTCGCAACAGTGTCGACGTGCGTCTGCCGTCTACACATCGTCTCGATGGGGGTCGTGGTGGTCTGCGGATGATGATGGATTTGCTGCACCGTTCGCGCTCAACCTTCGCCGGAAGCGCGGTCGGTTTCATCCACCGGATGGCCGATGAGGCGGTCGAACACTGCACCGACCGGGTTGTTTCCGGCCGACAGCTGTTGGGTTACGACCAGGTGCAGGCCCGCGTGGCTCGGCTGCAAGGACAGTGGGTCTGCGCGAGCGCACTGAGTCTGTGGACGTCGGAGAATGCCGGGCAGTCGACCGACCTGTCTCGGGTCGGGCAGTCCGCCAGCTCGGTCAAGACGGTGGCCTCGGACTATATGCAAGAGTCGTCGCAGTCCTTGCTGCAGCTGGTCGGTGCCAAAGGCTACGCGCTCAACCACATCGCCGGACGAGGCGTCGTCGACTCCAGACCGTTCCAGATATTCGAGGGATCGAACGACGTTTTGTACGCGCAGATGGGGTCCGAGTTGGCCGACAAAATGCGCCGGTCCGGCACATCGAACCTGCGTGAGCAGTTGTCGAGGGATGAGGCGACGGCGGCTGGGTCAGAGCTCGTTGGCGCGGCGCTGGAGATCAACGTCGAAGAGCGTCCCGCCCAGCGACGACTGGTCGAGATCGGTGCCATCGCCAGCCGAGTCTTCGCACTTAGCGCGGTCCAGCACCTGGCCGACCGGGGCTTCGCGCAGGAGCACATCGCTCTCGGCGTTGCCACCCTTCGCGAGGACATCAACGTGTGGGCGTCTCGGTTGCGCGGTTCGCTCACGCCGGAGGTCTCCTCTACGCCGATCATGGCGGGTGCCTGGCGTGACCTCACCAGCCCGGACCCCGCGCAGAGCGCCTAGGTCAACGGCGGGATCCTCAGCGTGGGTCGAGACCCAACGTGGGACTAGTGCGAGGTCATCAGGGAGGCCACGTCTGCGGTGGTGCGGGGAGGGAACATCGGGTCGATGCTGCGGCCCATGTGGTGCAGCAGGGCCACGGGCCACGGCGTCGCCAAGCAGGCAGCGGCCAGGGCTGTCGTGTCGCTCAAGACCTTAGCCATCGGCTCTTGGCGGACCTGACCGTCGGTGACCAAGGCCACCTCGTCGGCCCAGCGCCACGCCAGGTCGACGTCGTGGGTGGAGAGCACGACGGTCGTCCCCGCCGCTTCGAGGCGATCGAGAGCTGACAAGAGCAGCGCGTGGCCGCTGGCGTCGAGTCCCGCAGTGGGTTCATCGAGCAACAGCACTCGAGGCCGCATGGCGGTGGCTCCGGCGATGGCGACTCTCTTGCGCTGACCGTACGAGAGGTGATGCACCGGGCGGCCCGCCAAATCGGTGATCCCGAGCAACTCCAGCGACTCATCGACCCGATCGCGGACTTCGTTGGCGGGCAGCCCCAAGTTCATCGGGCCAAACGATACGTCGCGGCGCACGTCGGCCGAAAACAACTGGTCGTCCGGGTCCTGCAAGACCAACTGCACCTGTCGCCGATGAGCGGTCAGCCCCCTGCGGTTCTGAGCCAGCGGCACCCCGTCGAGAAGTACCTGCCCCGAAGACGGTTCGTGCGCTCCCGAGAGACAACGCAGCAGCGTGGTCTTCCCCGTGCCGTTGGGCCCCAGGATGGCTAGTCGAGACCCGGCCATCACTGATACCTGGACGCAGTCGAGCACGTTGGCCAGGCCCGCATACCCAGCGTGCATCCCGTGGGCGGCCAGTACCGCGCCCTTGGCTGGCTCCTGTCGTTCTTGCCGGTGACTCATCGCGCCACCACCGAAGTGGCAGTCAAGGTGAGCAACATCAGCAGAGTCAACATGACGAACCTTCGATCAATCGCGACTGGCTCGTGAAGGGTCGCCAGTGAGCCGGCGTAGCCACGCCCGAGCAGTCCTTGCTCCAGGCGCTGCGAGCGCACCCACGCCCGCTGCAACACCGCAGCGCCCAGCAGGCCAAACGAGTTGCGGGCTTGGCGAGACCCGGCATACCCCAACCGCGCGCTTTGGGCTTCGCGAATAGCGGCTACGGAATCGAGCAGTGAAAACAGCATCCGGTAGACCAGCGCGGCGATGTCGATCATGGCCTCTGGCGCCCGCAGTCGGCGCATACCGTCGAGCAGATCAACCATTGGTGTGGTCAGCGGCAGCAGCAGCATCGCCGCCATCGCCGCCACGGAGCGAACCCCTACGGCGATGGCTTGATCGACGCCAGCCGACTCCAGGTGGACCGGCCCGAGAGAGGCCACCGCATCTAGTGGGTTCGCGCCAATGCTGACGGCAATAGCAGGCAACGAAATCAGCAAGAAGGTCGCCGGGGCAGCGATGGCGACAAAGTATGTCGATCGCGGCACCCGGGCGATCAGGAGTGCGGTCACGATGGCAAAGATGAGCACGGCCCCGCTGAAGGCAGGCCCCGGTGAGGTGATCGCCAAGGTCAGCAGACCAAAGCAGAGCAGCGACTTCTCGGCCACCGAGCGGGCGCGCCAGGCACCCGACCAGGCGGCATCGTCAAGCGCTAGGCGCGCCATCTGCCCGCTCAGTGACCTTCTTCGCGTTAGCCGTCCGGTTGCGGCTCCGCTCACGCAGGGTGCCTAAGGCAAAGCCCACGGCTCCGGCTCCGAGGGCGGCCTGCAACGCGAACAGTCCTGACTCAACTTCACCTGCCGGGGACATGATCGGCTCGTACCAGGGCTCATAGCCGGTGTCTTCGATGGCGCTGGTGGCTGCGCTATCCGTGCCGCCGAACGCTACGCCTTCGCCATCAGCCGCTTTTGTGCCGAGCACGACGGCCACGATGAAGATGGCAATGATCGAGGCGAGCAAAAACAAAGAGTTGCGGGAGGTCTTAGGCATGAGCCTGCGCCTCCTTCTCGGTGTCCTTCCGGCCGCCGGTGAAGCCGAGCCCCTTGAGCTCGGGTCCCGCCCAGGACATCAGCGCGCCGATCAGAAGGACCCCGACAAGACCCTCCACGATGGCCAAGGGCACCTGGGTGATCGCGAAGATGCCCAGGAAGCGGCCCCAAGCGCCGATGAATCCGGTTTGCGCGTCGGGGAAGGCTAGGGCCAGCTGAGTGGAGGTGGCCACGTAGGTCATGAGGTTCGCGATGGCGACCCCGAAGAAGACGCGGATCGAGAAGTGCGCCCTAGCGAGGATCTTGTAGACCGCATACCCCGCCCACGGGCCGACGATGCCCATCGCGAAGACGTTGGCCCCCAGCGTGGTGATACCACCGTGGGCAAGGAGCAACGCTTGAAAGATCAAGACGATCAACGACAGGGCCGCCATGACTGGTGGTTTGAAGATGATCGCGCCGACCCCGGTGCCGGTGGGGTGCGACGAGGACCCGGTGACTGAGGGCAGTTTGACGGCCGACAGCACGAAGGTGAACGCACCGGCGGCGCCGAGCAACAGCTTGGCCTCGGGGTGATCGCGCAGCGTGCGGCGGACTTCAATGACGCCGTGAATGACGAAGGGAGCTGCAGCGACGGTCCATGCAGCGGCGTGCAGTGGTGGCAGGAAGCCCTCGGCAATATGCACGGGTGCACCTAACTCGGATTTTCGCGTCCGGTTAACAGATGACCATCCGGGCTGAGTGTGCTGACTTCGCGGGCTAACCCGCTCACAGTGGCGCGACCGTCCCGGGTTTTCACCGGGTTCCTCAGGCAAGGATGGATAACGGGCGAAGCATACGCCCGGGCTAGCTCGGCACGCTAGGACTTTGCCCTGCGGGCCTAACTGTTGGGCGAAGGTTAGTCGAAGGAGAGCGTCTCTACCGGCTGCCCGGTGACCTCGGCTATCAGGTCGAAGTCCTTGTCGACAGCGAGAATCGTATGACGCAACTTCTCCGCTGCGGCAGCTATCAAAAGATCTGGCACAGAGGCCGAACGGTGCATCCCGCGTTCTGACAGCAATAACTGGACTTCCAGTGCCCGAGCCTCGATTCCCGGTGTGAGGTACTCAACGGGCATCAGAGACAAGGGCGGGATTGAGGGCATCTCCCGAGCCATCCGCGCCGAGACGGCCGAAAAGCCCACCTCTAGGCGGGTCACATTGGAGACACGGAGCAGACCACGCGCTAGTCGAACCTCCCAGAGATCCCGATCCGTAGCGACGGGGAGCCTCACGAGCGCTGATTTATCCACTAACCAGGTGGTCACCGCCACGCTGCTGCCATGACCTCGGGGTCAGCCAGGTCCGTCGTCGCGGCAGCAAAGTAGTCCCAGTCTTGGGCCGTTATGACCTTCTGCTCCTCGTTTTGCGGGGTCACCTCCAGGTGGCGTCGCAAAATTTCAGCTCTGGATACGCCTAAATCCTGAGCCTCAGCGTCGAATCTCGCTACG
>JBBSVB010000175.1:0-5666 GCA_038233875.1 Actinomycetales bacterium
GTGGGTCTTCAGGTGGACGCAGAGTCTTCAGGTGGACTGTGACTCTTCAGGTGGATGCAGAGTCTTCAAGTGGACTGTGGGTATTCAGGTGGGTCGAACCTTCACACGTTGAAGTTGGTCGACTGGCGGGTGTCTATGATGAGAGACAAGCGCGGGGATGCTTCTGGCTGGATGCACTGAGCGAGCTCCGGGAGCTAAGCGACGCGGCGTTGGTCGCTGGAATGGGGAGAGGGGAGGTCTATTCCGCTGGTCCCGTAACTGGCCGAACGAGGTGAGATGAACTGTAATCTCAGCTACGTCTCGACAGCGAGAGGATGTCGCTGATCCTAACGCTTCAACACGCCCAGAGCTACACAAGCAATGGCGTGGGTACTTTGCACTTGCCTGCAAACGCACCGGTGTTCTGCAGTGTATGGATCGATGCGCAGTGCTAGCGCAAAAGACTCATAACCTGTTGGGAAATACACTGATACTGCACACTCGTGGGCAGAGCAGAACACTTGATTTGACAACAATCAGATAGAGTCGCAAGTTGTGAATGCGATAGAAAGTTGTGAGCATTGTTCGTCGTAATCCATAGTTGACCGATCGCCGGTCAACCTGTTATGTCCGTTCAACAAGGGTGCGTGGGGTTACCTGAATGACCGGGGTCTCGCGGAAGCTAGCCTGCTGAACGGGCGGCTTATCTCTGATTACCCTGGTATTGACTACTGTCGATACCCTATAGCTTATGGAGGTGTACCAGTGTAACTGCTACATCATCATGGGCTGGCACTAACTAGAGTATGTGCGCCTTCAGTATTGGATGACTGCCTAACAGAGATCTGATGGATCCTAAATCTTCACACTCCCACTCAGTCTTGCAAATGCTGAACTAGCGCAGGGTGACTACTGTGATCAAATCTCGGTAGTAAGGTGGAGTCATGGGGAAACTATCTCAGACGTATTCCTCAGTGGTGGAATTTACGCCATAGTGGTGGACGAAGCAATGACTGTATCTTCATCGTCGGAGTCATTGTCGCTTGACTCGAGGCTCTTGAGCCGGAGGCTGGATGTTAGCCTGCATGTGTGCGGCGCGTGCGCGAGCACTAGGTGGTGTACTGCAAGACTTGGCGGATGAGCCTTGTACACGTAATTCTGCGCCGGTGATGGAGTGACGTGGTCGGTGACGGGGTCGGCGAAATGACGTCTGTCATCATCTCAGCAAACGCCCATGTTGGCGCGGTGCTCCCGGAACTTGGGAGCCGGTAGTGCCTTCGTCAGCGGGTCAGCCAGCATCTCAGTGGTGGATACGTATTCGAGCTGGACCTCGTTCCGGTCGATTCGCTCTCGTACGAAGTGCTGCTTGATGTCAATGTGCTTCGTGCGGGCCGAACTCAGCGGGTTCTTGATGACCTTGATCGCTGACTGGTTGTCCATGCCGAGGTTGACAGTTGGCATGTCGATCTTGAAGTCGTCGAACAGCATCTTGATCCATAGTCCCTCTTGGACTGCTGCTGTGGCTGCCTGTACTTCTGCTTCGGTGGTGGAGACGGCGATGGTGGACTGCCGCTTGCTGCTCCAGCTGATGGCGCTCCCGTTGAGCGTGAACACGTAGCCGGTGGTGGAGCGGCGGCTGTCGGTGTCGCCTCCGTAGTCGGCGTCTGAGAAGCCATCCAGGACGATCGGCTTGAGCGGCTCGAACGGCTTGCCGCCGTAGACGATGCCGTAGCTGCTGGTGCCGGTCAGGTAGCGGACGACGTTCTTGGCTGTCTCCCAGTGCTGGGCGGTAGGGGCTGACATGTATCTGGCCAGTGATCCCACTGCGTAGGCGATGTCGGGTCGCGTAGACGTGGAGATCCAGATCAGGCCTCCCACTAGCGAACTGTATGGGTATCGCTCGATGTCCAGCGGCTCTCCCTCGCAGGTCAGCTTTTCTGCCGTGCTGAGGGGGATGATTCGCGGCTTGGCTGTCAGCAGGTCGAAGCGGGCTGCCAGGTCCTTGATGGTCTGCTCCTGGGAGATCTTGATGGTGCCCAGGGCTGAGTCGATCTTGACGTCGAAGCCGATGAACTTGGTGGGTACGCCCAGGTAGCGCACGTGGAAGAGGCTGAGGATGTCCTTCTTCAGCTCGGCTGATGCCTTGGCGGTCGGCGTCAGGGTCAGGAAGTCGTCGACGTGGGTGACGAGGATCTCTGTGGTGTCCTTGGTCCGGGTGTAGACAGCTGCGTCTGCCAGTGTTGGCTCGAACCCGATGGTCTTCAGCTCTGTGCGCAGCTTCTTGGACCATGCCCTGGGTGCCTGCTTCAGGCCGTAGAGGGCCTTGTGTAGCAGCAGGACAGTCCCTGCTGCGGCCTTGTAGCCGGGGGGCGGCTTGATGTAGACCTCCTCCTCCAGCTCACCGTTCAGGAAGGCTGACTTGACGTCGTACTGGTCGACGAGGTACCTCAGGACGGCTGCGAGTGCCAGCACTGTGCGGAGACTGGTCTTGGAGCTTGTGGCCGCGAAGACTTCGTCGTAGTCGATCCCCTTCTTCTGGAGGAACCCTTTGGCGACCATTCTTGCCTTAAAGCGCGAGATGTTTCCGCGCTCGTCCTTCTTGGTGTCGAACACCCAGCCTGTGGAGATGGCCTTCTTGTCTGGTGGCAAGGTCGTCTCGTTGTAGGTGCCGTACTCGTTGAGGGCGGTCAGCTCGTCCAGGACAGCCCCCTCCCACAGTTTAGCCTGTGGGCCGCTGGTTGCCTCCTCGTAGGTTGAGGGGATGGGGACCTGTGGCGATCCCTCGATGGTGGCCAAGGCGACGATCTGCGGTGACTCGTCGATGGTGGCCAGGGCGGTGATGGGCCTTCGGCCCGTGATGACGTGGCTCTGCGACGGGTCTTCATTGACCAGGCGCTGCGGTGAAGCTCTGGTCCTGCTGGGGTACCTTCCTTGGGCGCCAGGGGTCACTGCTGGTGGCGTAGCGGTCTCGATCTCGTCGTCGGAGTCGAATGCGTCTTCGATGTCTTCATCTTCGCCGAGGTCGGTGTTGACTGGTGTCGGGTCGGCTATCTTGCGGATGACGGCTGCTCTGTCGCTGCCAGTGCTGAGCTTCTCCACGAATTCAACGTCGCGGCTGACGATGACGTGGCCGTCAACCAGGACGCGGTATGCCTTCTCGGAGAAGGCGTAGCCGACGAAGATGCCTTCCTTGGCGCGTGCCTTGAGTTTGCTGGTCCTGACACCTCCCTTGTGCACCCATGCTGTGCTGCCGAAGACGCGAAGGTGGCTGACGTCGGGCTTCTTCTTGAATAGGCGCTCGTACGGTGTAGCACTCTCCCCCTCTGTTGGAGAAAAGTTCTTCAACACGTTGCCACACACGAGTGCCTCTGCCCACAGCTCAGGGGGCAGGCCGGACGCTGCCAGGTTGGTTCTGGCGTTGTCTACAAGGGTCCGGATGCGGCGCTCTGCTCGCCCGTTGGACGGCGATGAGTAGCCAACGGTCATCTCGTGCTTGATGCCTTTCTTCAGGTAGTAGTCGCCGAGGATGTTGGTGCAAAACTTGCCTCCACGGTCGGAGCGCATGTTTTTCACCTTGGTGTCGGCAATATTCTCGAGGCGGGCAATGTTGACGCGTATGGCCATAGCTGCGTCGGACTTGAGGATCAGGGGGACGACCACGGAGTAGCGGGTGTAGTCGTCGAGGATGATGAGCACGTGGCCACTCCCACCCAGAGACTGCTCTGGCATGGTAGACAGGTTGTGTGGAGCAGCAGCAGTGGTGCGGCTGCTCTGCTCTTGCTGCGTCGGAACGGCTGACGTGTCGACTTTCCCTCGGCACACGGGCCGCAGGGCTCTTTCAGGTCGGCATACGCTTTGACTTCAGCTGCGGTGATGTTGATACCTTCTACCATGCCTTCGTTCACGACACGGTAGAAGTTCTTGTATCCCAGGTGGCCGAGTCGTTCGTGCCACAGCTGCGGGCTCTCCTTCAGGCTGGACAGGATGTTGTAGGCGGCTCTGAGGTCTTGGGTCTCGAGCGTCACTGTGTTGACCTCGGATGGCGTCGGCTTGATGAGTTGAGTCGGTTCACCTGATGAGTCATCGTCTGCTGAGGCCATGTTGAGCGGGTATAGGCGGGCTAGGCCGCTGCCGTTGGGGCCGTAGGGCACATATGCCACCACTGTGCCGCGTGCTGAAATCTCGCAGCCGTCGTTGGTCAGGGTCACGGTGCCTCCTGCGCGGGTCACCGCGCGGGTTGACAGAAGGTTCTCTGATACGCCTTCGACCACCAGCACGTTGCGCAGGGTGAAGCCTTCTGGCCATTCAGGGGTTGTCACGAGCGAGTCACCGATGGCGATGACCTTGCCCCGGATGCCGTTCGCGTAGGTGACATATCGGCCAGATGGTGGTGGGTCGCGGACGTTGTGCAGCATGCTGATGTCGGACGCGACGTGGTGCGTGGAGCCGGAGTCGATGACGTAGTTCTTCTCGCCGGGCAGTCTGGAGATGTTGTTGTCTGCAGACACTGTGAAGGCGAGGCTGGTGTAGTAGCTCTGGCGCTGGCCGTTGTCGTTGGGGTCTTCCTCACACTGTGCTGCGCGGTGGCCGGGCTTGCCGCAGTTGTAGCAGTTGCCCAGGGGTCGAGCGCGCGTCTGGTTGTTGCCCTGCCGTCGGCGTTGAGGACGCTGGATCTGGCTCTGCTGAGGCGGTCTTGTGGTCTGCCGCTGTGGTCCTCGTGGCTGCTGCGGGGGTCTTGTCTGCTGAGGAGGCCGGGAGCTGTTCTCGAACCGGGCTGCGGGGGTAGGTCTCCTCAGGGGTCTTGTGTCGAAACGACGGTTGTTGCTGCTCACCAGGTAGGCGCTGTCTTGTGAGCTGTCGTATGAGCTGGACTTGTTGTTCAGGATCATCTGCTCGTAGCTGATCAGGGACGTGATGATCTTGTCCAGCTCCAGTGTCTGGCAGGTCACCAGGATGGTGTCCCTGACTGTGTGGAAGGGTGGAAGGACGCCCTTCAGCAGCATTTGGCAGGCTTCTCCCTCCGATGTGTCGAGGCCGGCTGTCTGGTGCTTGTAGAACTGCTCGGAGATGCGGTTGCCCCACTCTTGGGCGCTCTCGTTCTTGATCTGCTTCATGTGGAACAGCTCCTGCTTCATGTTGAGCTGCGCTGCTTGGGAGTTGTTGGCGTACTGGCTGTGGAGCTTGTCCCATAACTGCTTGCCGGTGGTGCACGTTCTTGCCAGTCGGAGGTCTTTGTCGTCGAGGTGGTGGATGATCAGGTCAAACGCTCGGGCGTCTTTGGAGGCGTCGCCGGTCGACACTAGGGCAGTGGCGAGGCCCTTTGACAGTGCGAGGCGATGTACCCTGAAGGTCCAGTCGAGAAATCTTTCTGGCTTCATCTTGTCAATGCTGACCTTGCAGTCGGTGGTGGTCATCTCGGTAACGGTGGCTGCGGCGGCGGCAGGGGCGGCGGACGGTTCGCGCGGCATGGTGCTGATATCACGTGGAAGCTAGTCGAGTCTTGTGGTGGACTGTTGAGTCTTCAGGTGGACTGTGGGTCTTCGGGTGGACGCAGAGTCTTCGGGTGGACTTCAGAGTCTTCAGGTGGACTGTGGGTCTTCAGGTGGACGCAGAGTCTTCAGGTGGACTGTGGGTCTTCAGGTGGACGCAGAGAGAGTCTTCAGGTAGACTGTGGGTCTTCAGGTGGA
>JBBSVB010000176.1:0-5657 GCA_038233875.1 Actinomycetales bacterium
CGAAGAACTAGGCATCGACATTGCCCCAGACGACCTGCGCCCGGTCGCCACGGTGCACCGCACCAATGCGCTCAACGATCCGCAGGAAGAGCGCATCGATCTCTTCTTCGAGGTTCGGAGATGGCACGGCGAGCCGCACATCGCCGAGCCCGACAAGGCCGCCGATTTGGAATGGTGGCCGTTAGACGGCGCTCCCGAACGGCTGGTGCCGCACGAAGCGCAGGCCTTCGAGGTGCTGGCCTCCGGTGCACCGGCCGCCGTGTTAAGCCGCGGCTTCGAGCAGACTTTGACCTTGGTGGCGGCGGTGGGAAGTAACGGCGTTATCGGGAATGGCAGCGGCATGCCGTGGCACATCCCGCAGGACCTGGCGCACTTCAAGAAGGCAACCGTGGGCGGCACGATGCTGATGGGCCGCACGACCTTCGACTCCATCGGCAAGGCGCTGCCGGGCCGGCGCAGCATTGTCATCACCCGGCACCGCGAATGGCAGGCCGAAGGGGTGATCGTGGCTCACTCCATGGCTGAGGCCATGCTGATCGCCGGAGACGGTGAGATCTTCGTCATCGGTGGTGGTCAGATTTACGAGCAGACCATCGATATCGCGACACGCCTGGTCATCACCGAAGTCGAACAGTCCCCCGAGGGCTCGGTGCGTTTCCCCTCGATCGACCCGAGCCTCTGGGACGAAGGGCCCCGCGAGCTTCACGACGAGTTCTCTTTTGTCACCTACGAGCGAAGCAGCGACCGGTGGCGGTGAAGGCTTGGACGTTCGCGTTGCTGGCGGCCCCCGGCGTGCTGCTCGGCGCTACGGGGATGACCCACCCGAACGGGTTAAACCCGGACAGCGCCGAACACTGGTTCTGGATGCACGTTGTCGGCGTGGTGGTCTTCCCGCTGGTTGGAGTAGCGCTGGCCTGGTTGGTCCGCAGCCGACGAGATCCGCTGGCCATTGCCGTCATCGTGGCCGCCTACGTGTACGCGACCTTCTACACCGCGCTGGACGTCATCAGCGGGATCGGCAACGGATACGTCACCTGGCAGCTCGGCGATGCTGCTGTCCCCCGGCCCGCGTCCATCAGTCTTGCGTTCAAGATCGGCACGATGCTGGGAGACATCGGGGCGGTGGCGTTGTTGATCGCGGCTGTGCTGCTCACCATCGATGAGTTCCAACAGCGGCCGGTCGTGCTGAGCGCTAGCGTTGCAGCGTGCGGATTGGTAACGGTCGGGTCCTATCTGGTGCGCGAAGAGCACATTTTTTGGCCGTGGGGCGCGCTGAGTTGTATCGCCATCGGCCTGGGCACCGGTTGGTTGGGAGTCCTGCGAGATAGCGGCCCTGCGAACCGAGGACTCGAAGGCGCACATGGAGTTCGTTAACGACATCCACCTGCAACGCAGCGCCGAGCGAGGTCCTCCGATCGAGGCACTCTCACGACGACTCGGCGCGCGGGTCGGCATACCAGGAGTGCTCGAAGGCCTGAATCGTCAGGCCACCCACACCGACGTGCCCGGCTCGGCGGCCAAGCACGGTTTCACCTGGAACGATCAGGATCGCGAATCACCGCTGTGGTGGCCCCAGGGCATCAGCACCACCGCAGATGCGAGCGGCACAGAGGCACTGAACGGGCGCTCCTTGCTGGTGACCAGTTGGTATTGCAAGGGCATCAGGGGCGGCCGGCAGGGGTCTCGAGTGACCTTCGTCGACTTGGAGACCTTGCGCTATCGACACGTGTTGATCGTCGAAGCCGAAACGAACCTCTGGGGCCGAGTCAGGCTCAAACCGCTGCATATCCATGCCGGCGGCGTGGTCTGGGCCGGCGACTATCTACACCTGGCGGGCACCCGTAAGGGCATCTTCACCGCCCGCGTCGAGGACATCATCAGACTCGAGCCTAGCGACAAGACCTTCGACTACCGCTACGTGCTGCCCGTGCGTTTTGCCTACAGTGCGCATTCGGCCACCGATGTCGAGCAGCTTCGATACTCGTTCCTCTCGCTGAACCGCAGCGCTGATCCACCTGAGTTGATCGCAGGAGAATACGGTCGCGACGACATGAGCACGCGGATCGTCCGCTACCCGATGCACCCGCAGTCTTTGCTGCTGCACCGCGGGGACGACGGTGCCAGCCGCCCGATCTTCATGGACTCCGGCGGCGTCGGGCACATGCAAGGTGTCACCGTGGTCGATGACCGCTACTACGTCACCGCAAGCCGAGGCAAGACCAAAAACGGCGACGTCTACGTCGGCCAGCCTGGCGACTTTCACGCTCGCTCCGGCGTCCTCCCGCCGGGGCCCGAAGACATCACCTACTGGCCCTCACGCGACCAACTGTTCTCCCTCTCGGAGTATCCCGGCGCGCGATTCGTTTTTGCCATGGATCGGAATCGCTTCGACTGACCCATACGAGGTCACCGCGCTCGCGTTGCACGTTTCTGTCGGTGCACTTTCCCGGGATCGACCACCTGGCATGGTCCGAGACTGCACGAGAAACCCACGAGGGATTCGACTTCGTGACGTGGAGCCGTCCCTAGCTCCGTGTCAGTCCCGCCGCATACAGGTCAGGGAGTAGATGTGGGCCAGGACGACGACGGCGCAGATCGCACTGCCGGTGTAAGGAGCAGGCACAAAGTAGAAGGCCGCGTAGCTTGCCCACAACCCGACCGAGCCCGTGGCGCAAGCCCACTGGGTCGTCAGCGGTCCACCCCCACGGAATCCAGATAAGTCCCAGCATGATCGCCGCAAACAGCACGACGAGCGTGGGCTGGCCGCCTTGCGAACCAATGATGGCAATCGGCCACAAAGCCGCGACGATCACGATGTTGAGCAAGAATAAGTTGGTCAAAGGATTGGCTGCGCTGTCGGTGAGCATGGACCGCCCGCGCGCCCGACTGATCAAGAGGCCCAGTGGAAATATCACACCGGTGCCAATGAGCACCGTGTAGGCAAACGTTGCGTCGCCGACGAACAGCCCGACGACCGCGGCCACCGACCACAACACTAAGCCAGCTAACGGCATCGAGCGGGTGTCACCAGAGCGGATCTCCGCCTGTAACACGGCAAGCGACGTGTCGGCGCGATCCATCACGCCTCCCTCAGGATGTCTGCCTCGTCGTCTTCAACGTGGAAGACCTCTTGATGCATATGTTCGCGCGGCACATCGCGGCGGGTCAGCACATGTCGCACCGTCCGCACCATCGGTTGGGGCCCGCAGACGTACCACTCGTCGACATCTGCAACCGGGAGACTGCCCTCGAGGAGCGAGGTAAGTCGCGTTTCATCGATGCGCCCGACCACGGCGTGCTCGTCCGCGGCTACACGCGAAAACACCGGAATGAGGGCGAACCGGGAACCGTACGTTTCCTGCCAGGCGCTGAGCTCCTCGGCGAACATGACGGAATCGGGATGGCGATTGCCGAAAATCAGCGTCGCTCGTGAATCAGGTTCCTCTTCCAAGACCGTCAGAAGCAGCGAGAGCACCGGGGTGATTCCTGACCCGGCAGCGATGCCCACGTGATGGCGGGCTGTTGCGGGCTGGGTGGGACACGTGAAATCCCCAAGGGGGGTCATGACCTGCACGGATTCACCGATCTTCGCGTGATCGTTAAGCCAGTTTGACATCAACCCACCGCCGACCCGGGCGCTGGCGACCCGCACCTCACCTGTCGATGAGAACGTGCGTTTCGACGTACAGATGGAGTAAGACCGGCGGACGTCCTCTTCACCGATGTGAGCACGCAACGTCAGATACTGGCCGGGCTCGAAAGCGTAGGCACGCCGCAGGTCCTTGGGCACCTCAAAGGTGACCGCCACGGCGTCCTCGGTCAGCCGTTCGACATCTGCGATGCGCAGGTGGTGGAACTTAGGTCGCCGTCGCGCGGACGTGATGATAACGGCCCCCATGTGTTCCCCTTTCTTTCCTAAACGGCTCAACCTCTGCGAGTATGCCGAAGAACACGTCTGCCTGTCACCTGAATCGACGGAAGAGTCCCTCGTCGCTCACGTCGACGCCCCGGCATACCCTGAGGCTTCGTGTTGTCGCCAGTGATCGGGAGCCGCTATGCCTGACCAAAACGAACTGACCGTCGTCTCGCTACACATTGCTCCCAAGCACCGATCGGCCTTGGTCGCCGTTGGTCACATCGAGGTCGAAGCCAGGCGAGGAATCGTCGGCGACCGCTACTACGGAACCAAGCACCGTCACATCTCGGTGCAATCTGCCGACGCTCTGGCTGTTGCGTCACGCGAACTGGGCCGGACCCTCGATCCGGCTAGCACCCGCCGCACCGTCACCGTTTCTGGTGGCGAAATCCCGAACACCCCGGGGAGCCGGATGCAATTGGGGCCGGTGGAGGTCGAGGTAGTCCGTATCGCGGCCCCGTGTTGCCTGATGGATCAAATCAGCGGAGATGGCACCCGGCGGGCGCTTCACGCGAGGGGCGGCTCGGTATGCCGAGTGCTGAGCACCGGCACCCTGCGCCTCGGCGATCCTGTACGGCTGGACGCTTGAGAGGGCCGGCTCATCCGCCCCGACGTCGCGCTCGGAATGGTGCGGTGCCTGCCATCGCCCATATCTCGTCGAAAATCATCCCGAGCCGGACCCGTGCGTCCCTTGGAGCGTCGGCCAGACCCCCATACAAACTGTCGTGCATCTGTTTGCTACGTCGTTCGAGGTAGGCGACTACGAGATCGTCCTGCTCGCGAAGTGGTTGTACAGCGACGCCTTGGCCACGCCAGCCTCACCCAACACGCGGTCAATGCCGACGGCGTGGATGCCCTCCGCGTAGAACAGCGCATCAGCGGCTGAGATCAAACGTGTTCTGACCGAATCCTCACCAAGTTCGTTAACGACAACGCTGCGGTCTACCGCGCCCTCGGCGGGCACGCCAGCATCCGCAACCTCGTCGTCGAAGGTCGCACTGTCCTGACGTTCAGATCGTCTCGAGAGTTCTTTTGGCGCTGGGGCGCTTTCCACTGTGCGCCCCAGCGCTTCTTTGTACCCGCGGCGCATCAAGACTTGGGAGTTGGCGTAGGCCGTGACTGGTTTCTGCTGCGCATCATGACCCCCCCGTTGAGATCTGCACTCGCGCCAGCGCTTGCTCGGGAGTAAGGCGGCGCAGTCCAGCGACTCCGTCGAAATCTCGATCCGCAGAGACGATTTCCGTAAAGCCCGCATCGAGTGCGCCAGCAGCATGAACGGCGTCCCGGCCCACGATGGGGCCGACCTCGGCCAAGTGGATTGAGCGAGACAGTGTCGACACCGTGAGATCGTGCAGGGCGAAAGCTTCTAGGAGACGACGTGCCTGATCAACGGCGTCTGGACGCGGGTCCATGCGTAACCACTGGAACATCACGTCTTGGACCATCTCGACCGACGCGTGGAACTGAACGCCGAGAGTTACGGTCGCCAACAGTTCACGACAACTGGCAAGCCTCGAGTCCTGACCGCCAAGGGCCAGGGCGACAACGCTGGAGTCGACAAAGAAGGTGGAACTCATCCCCACCGATCAACCAATTCTTGGTTCATTGCTCGCTTTTGGTCTTCCCAGGAAACAGCCGTCTGCGCTTCCTCGGCTGCTGTGTGCTCGAGCAGCCACACCATCGCCCCGGCCTGTTGATGGGAATAGTCGACATGCAGGTCGATAGCCTCCCGGATGACGGC
>JBBSVB010000177.1:0-5651 GCA_038233875.1 Actinomycetales bacterium
CATGCAACATCTCGAACTCCTCACCACCGGGCGCTGATCGCGAGAGACTCGTCTTGCGCGGTGTCGACTGAGGTATCGCTGAGAGCGCCTAGGACCGCGCAGCTCTACTTCGAAAACGATCGAAGAGCATCACGATCAAGACGACAGCTCCGAGAACTGCCGCAGCGATGGACCACCCCGCCATGACGTCGGTCAACCAGTGGAATCCGAGATAGACCCGGCTCAGACCTATCCCCAACGCCATGCCCACACCCCCAGCCACGACCGCCACCCGGGCCCACGTCGCAGAGCACACGGTCAGCAGCAACCCCGTGACGAGACCGTAGAAGACGCTGCCGTTCAGCGTATGGCCCGACGGGAACGCGAAACCCGTCTCGATCACACCCAACATGTCCGCGGACGGTGGCCTCAGACGCTGGATCGTGTCTTTGAGCAGCACGGTCAGAGCGAGCGACATCGACATTCCAAGTGCGACAGCGCCAGCTGCCCGCAAGCGGCGCCGCACACACAGCAAAACCAGCAACGCCACGGTCAGCGGCAATAGTGCGGTGGTGCTGCCGAGGAAGGTGAACACGTGAGCCACCACGGTGCCGATGTCTGAGCGCGCACTGATGAAATCCGTCGTGACTCCAGGATCAAAAGCAGACAGGTCACCGCTTTCCCTGGCCCCATCCGTCAACACCACCCCACCCGTGACCCCTGCGGCCACTGCCGCGGTCGCGACGAGCAGCCCGCGCTCGGGTTTCCAGCGGTTCATTCGACGCACGCTACTCACTTCATTAAGGGATAATTCAGGCATCCTCTGATGCTGGTGCGCGGCGGCTGAGAAAAGACTAGGACACGAACACGGAGCCGTTCGAGGCGCTTTCAGCCACTCAGCGGTCTCTCAGTTGCCGAGCCGCACTCTACGTTTATGAAAACTGATCGGCCCTCGCCGCCCCCCAGAGCACCGCCCGAGTCCTGCTCAACAAGGTTCCCGAAGTCACGCTCTACTTCTGGATCATCAAGATCCTCGCCACCACGGTTGGCGAAACGATCGCCGACTACCTCACCGCCACCCTCGGCTTCAGCCTCAACAGCGCTTCGATCACCATCGGCGCACTGCTCATCGCCATCCTCATCGCCCAGTTCCGCGCCATCCGCTACATCGCCCCCGCTTACTGGTCCGCGGTCGTGCTCATTAGCGTCGCCGGCACCCTCATCACCGACAACATGGTCGACGACTACGGCGTGTCCCTGTGGACGACCACCGCCATCTTCAGCGTCGCCCTCGCCGGGACCTTCGCCGTCTGGTTCGCCGTCCAGCGCACGCTGTCGATTCACTCCATCACCAGCAATCGCCGGGAAGGGTTCTACTGGCACGCGATCCTGTTCACCTTCGCCCTCGGCACCGCCGCGGTGACCTTCTCGCTGAGTCCGTCGGCCTCGGATTTGCCACCTCCGCTGTGATCTTCGCCGCCGCCATCGCCGCCATCACCGTCGCCCACCTCAAATTTGGTCTCACCGGTGTCCTCGCCTTCTGGCTCGCCTACATCCTGACCCGCCCCTTGGGAGCCTCCATCGGTGACTACCTGTCCCAAGCCCCCGCCGATGGCGGCATTGGCCTAGGCACCACCGCCACCAGCGGACTCTTTCTCGCAGCCATCATTGCCACGGTCGCCTACCTGACGATCACCAAGCGCGACGTCGAAACCGCTCATGACGACCACGCCCTCGAGCACAGCGCCTGACCCGACCGTCCCTACCGCCCTGGCCCACGTATGCAGTGGGCCAGGGCGATCTAATTTGTGGTGGCGAACGAGCTGCGATACGCCTCCGAATGCCTCGTGTGCCGATTTTCTCTCGGCACCGCGCGTTGCCACACGAAGTCACCTCCCCTGGTGCGCTGCCCTGTGGGAGTTGCGCTGACTTACAAAGCAGCGCACGGCGGACAACCCAGCACGCTCTGGCCTAGGCGCGGCCTACGAGTCGCCCGGAGTCCCCTCAAGGCGTGTTACATTTCGTCGTATGTAGACGCTTACGATCCGCACCGACCCTCAGGTGGAGCGGGCCTTGGTGGCGCTGACACGCGAAGGCATGTCGCGCTCGGAGGCGGCTAGAACAGCGATCTTGGCGGCCGAACGAGCACACCGCCGAGCGCGACTGCGAGCCCAGGCTGAGTCCTTGCGCAACGACCCCGAGGACGTCGCCGCCTCGCGCGAACTGGCATCGGAGATGGATGCACTACGTGCGTGGTGACCTCTACCGGCTCCGGGCACCCAAGGACGTACGTGGGCATGAGCAGGCTGGGACGCGATTCGCGGTGGTGGTGCAATCTGACGACCTTCCGCTGTCGACGTGGGTCATTGCGCCAACTTCAACAGGCAGGCGCACGGCCACCTTTCGACCCGAAGTCAAGATCGATGGCATAAGAACCGCCGTCATGGTCGAGCAACTGACCGCAGTCGATCCCAAGACCCGCTTGGGCGACTTTGTCGGTCGCCTCGCCACTGAAGAGTTGCGCGAAGTCGACGCGGCACTGCTGGCGGTGCTGGGCCTGGACTGATCAGATCTTCAGTCGGAGTGCGGGTCGTTGCGGTCTAATCGTCAAACGTGATCGATAGCGGATTGCGATACGCATCCGACGGGGGTCCCTCATCCCCAGGATCGAGGACGGGGGTATCGCCCGAGGGCAAGTCCGTACCGCACGGTAGGCGAACCCGTCCTGCTCGACGGCTTCCCATTCGAGATGGACTGACTGGCCGGGGTCGAGGCTTTTGTAGCCCGCCACTGCGACATCGTTGTAATGCGCCCAGCACCCTCCGGGGGTTTGCGGACTATCAATAACGCCCCAGCCTTCTTCGTTGTCCCACTCGCGGACAAGACCCACAGTCGTCACAGCCCGACCATAACTTTCTCCGCCGAGCAATCGCCGCTAACGGTTGGCATACCTCGCACTGCGAGCGTGGTGATCTCTCCAGGCTCCGAACACCTAAGGGCAGACGGGACCCGAGCAGGAGAGAGATGCGCCTCACACTTCCTTCTGCGATTCAGAGTCTTTGACCTCGGTAGGCACATCGGGGTCGGCCAACCATTCGGCGAGTGAGCCGTCATAGATCGCTACATCACTGCGACCCAGGGAGACCAAGGCGAGCGCTGCCGTCGCGGCGCCGATCGCTGATCCGCAATAGATCACGGTTCGTCCCGACGCGGGTATGCCGCTTGTCGCGTTCTCCGACTCCTCTCGGCTCAGCAGCGTCCCGCTTTCTTCGTTGATGAGATCCGGGTAAGGAAGGATCAGACTGCCGGGGATCTGATGGGTGAATGCTGTCGCGTACTCATCTGGCACCCCAGGGGGCCGGCGAGAGATCGCGTTCACGAGGGTGGCAGCCTCTTCGCCTCGCACAACCGCGAGGACTCGGTCTTGGTCGGCCCAGACCTCTGGGCGTTCGTGGGGGACGAATTCGGTCGCGGCGAGGCCCACCTCACCGTTTTCGAGGACACCGCCGTTCGTGGTCCATGCACCCAGACCACCGTCCAACACCACCGCGCGGTCGTGGCCGAGCGAGCGCAGTAGCCACCAGATTCTCGCTGCCCACGATCCAGTGCTCGAGTCGTAGAGAACGACCATCGTCTCGTCGCCAATGCCTAGCGCGCCGAAAGCGGCGGCTAACCGCTCGGTCTCCGGCCGAGTGAGCGGAAGCGCGGCGCCGGGCTCCGACAGCGCGTTGACCACATTGGCGAATACCGCCCCGGGCACGTGACCCGCGAGATACTGGTCGTGAAGATCGACGTAGCCGCCGGGGCTGCTGCGCGACATGTCCGCTGATGCATCCACCACGAGGAGGTCATCGTCCTCCAGGTGAGCGGTAGCCAGTCCGGATCGACGATGGGTGATGCGCTCATGGGGGTATTCATCTCACAACCGTGCCACGTTTTGTGTTAATCGCATGCAGTTTTGCAATAAGCGCAAGGCGTGCATGACTAAACAGGCGGGCCATGACGAGGCGCGGTGCGTATGGCTGTCGAGCTACGTCGCCACACAAAGCAGACGACCTCTATGCGCTGGACGCGGACTGTGTCATCGACCGAGACGCCGATCTCGTCGACGTGCTGGGCCACGACAGTGTGGACGTCGTCATCGACATGGTGGGACGCGAGAAGTGGGCGGCATCTTTCGCCGTGCTGACTCGAGGCGGGCGATACGCCATCGCCGGAGCCATTGGTGGCCCACTGACGCACATCGACCTTCGGACCCTCTACCTCAAAGACCTCACCCTGCTCGGGTGCACGTTTCAGGAAGAGGCCATCTTCGCCCACCTCATCCGCACCGGAAAGCTCGTCCTCATCCCCTGACCGGCAACTGCCCACCACAGCCGGAGCCGCCCTCAGAACAACGTGGCGTCAGAACAACGAAGCGTTAAAAGAGTGTGGCGTCGAGCACCCAGACGGTGACCATCCCGACGGCCATCGTGATCCCGGCTGACCTCCAGCGCCAGGCAATGATCCCAGCCACCATACCCGCGATCCACCAGTCCCACTGCACGACGAACGCGCTGTCCTTGACGAACAGTTGATTGGCCACAATGGCCGCCAACACGGCCGGGCCGATGAGCCGCAAGATGGATTCAGTGCGCGGGGACGGGATGCCGAGTTGGCTCGAGAAGGCGATGAACGACAGCCGGATCAGGTAGGTCCCAATCCCCGCGATCAGGATCTGCAGCAGCGGGCTCACGATGCCTCCCCCACAGCAACCGGCGTGGCACGGGTCAGCATCATCGCGCCAGCGGCGATGCCAGCCAGTGCTCCGACGGTGATATTCAGACCGCTCGGCAGCGGAGCCGCCAGCACGGTCACGACCGCTCCAACCACCGCAGCCACCACCGCCGGACGGTTGGTCAGCGAAGGCACCAGCAGCGCCAAGAACATCGCGGGCACGGCAAAGCCGACGTCGATCTGCTCCGGGATCGAGGCGCCCAATGCCACGCCTACGATCGATCCGGCCCACCAGAAGCACGCAATCAGCACGGCCGCAGCCGTGTAGAACCAGCGCCGCTGCACCGGGTCGCGCAACGTCTCGAACTGGTTGATCGACAGCGTGGCCGCCTGATCGGTCATCACATACGGCAGCGTGAATCGCCAGCGTTTGGGGAAGTGCGCAAAGGCAGGAGCGAGCGCGGCGCTATACAGGGCGTGGCGGGCGTTGATCACGAGCACGGTGCCGACGGCGACCGGCCACGCGGCCCCGCTGTCGATGAGCCCAACCATGCTGATCTGGGAGGCACCCGCCAAGATCAGCCACGACGCGGCCAGCCCGGTCCACGGTGACAGCGAACTTTCTACGACCGCCACGCCATACACGAGCCCGAAGGGGATGGCTGCGAGCGCGAGCGGGAGCGCTTGGCGCAGGGCGGAGCGCACTACTGGTTGCACCGTTGCCTCAGCGCTGGGCGAGAGACGAAGCGCGCTGGGTCGCCATGTCGCGGCGGTGCACCAGCACCGAGATACCGAGCACCAGCAGGCCAGCCGACGCCAGACCAGCCCCGACGAGGCTCGGCGCGCGATACCCATACCCGGCCGCCACGATCGAGCCGCCGAGCAGCGCGCCGAGTGCATTGGCGAAGTTCAGCGAGGCATGGTTCATCGCGGCACCGAGGTTGCGAGCCTCACCG
>JBBSVB010000178.1:0-5619 GCA_038233875.1 Actinomycetales bacterium
TCATCGAAGGGTGGAAACGGGGGCCGCTGATCACTCATTTGCTGATCCTCCCGCGCGCGCCCCTCCTTGCCAAGACCGATGTTCGTTGTGCGCTCCCTCCCCCGCCTGCACACCGCACAGTGCGCGCAGATCGGTCATCGGGTCCGGCGAGACTCGAAATACTCAGCGGTATGTCGTCGCCTCCTTCGTGGGACACCCTCGCCGATCGGGCGCACAAAGCCCTGTCGTCGGTCAGCACGCTTTCCGCGTCGATCCACATCTACGGCCCTCGGCAAAACGACCCCTACGGTGAGCCAACAGAGTCAACGGTGGACGTGTGGTTCTCCGGCCACGGTCTGTGGAGAATCGAACGCAACGGTGAGCTCCTCGTTCTTCGTGAGCGTGCACGCCACCTCACGCAACTGTCGCCCGGTGTGATGCAACAACGGCAAGAAGGCGGGAGCTCACGCTGATTGACGAACTCGGCGGCCTGGGATGGACGCACCAGGGGATGTTCCGCAGGATGTCTGGATTCGAAATTCCAGTAAACCCACCCACGGCCATCACGGTGGCCGGGCGTGACGCCTGGCAGGTGCTGCTCATCGCTAGAGAGAGCAAGCCCTACTCGTTGGTGGTGGCCTTCGACGAGGCCACGGGTTTGCTGGTCTGGTATGCCGCTGAAGGCACCGATTTCGTGACCGACGTCACCCAACTGGCCACCAATGAGTCTTTGCCGCTTGCCACTTTCGTCTACGACGGGCCGGTGGAGCTCGAAGAGTTGCCGGTTATCGAAGTGGACCTGACCGATGGGCTGTGGGCGAGGGTGCCTACCTACATGGTCGACGATGGTCAGTTTCCATGTTGCAGCATGGGGGACCGCATCAGTTGGGACGGACTTCTCTTTCGCACCACCCGGCTTAGGGCTGTCCCGTCAACGCAAGGTGCGCCCGAGATCACGACGACGTACGCGGCCACTCCCGAAGCGACATACACAGTCCGTGGCGTATGCCGCTTGGTCGTCAAACCGATGACAGTGCGACTCGATGTTGGCGGTCTCGACCTTGCAGCGGAGCCGGGCACGTTCAGAGATATATCCGCCTCCGGCAATGGCGAGATGGTCGAGGCGTACTCCGAGGACTTCGAGACCCCGGAGCCGGGTCAGTGGGTGGAAGCCGAGGGCCACTTCGTCGTCCCGTGGGGCTACGAATGGGACTTCTGGGGTGGCGAGCAACCCGAGCGTGACTGGACGGTGCTCGACATCTGGGCTGCTCGCCGCCACAAGTCGATCGGACCCTGGGCTAACCGCATACCCGCCGGTATTGACCAAGATGATCCGCCGAGGGTGAAGCAGTGGCAGAACGTCAAAGCGTTCTGGGTCAAACTTGCCCCGATCGACCCCTAACTGCCGGAGCCAATGACCGATGTGCTCGCCGTCCCCCGCCTGCAAACCGCAGGTGGCGCGCACATCGGTCATC
Source organism: Actinomycetales bacterium (assembly GCA_038233875.1). GTDB lineage: Bacteria > Actinomycetota > Actinomycetes > Actinomycetales > Dermatophilaceae > Ornithinicoccus. The sequence continues at coordinate 1,455 of JBBSVB010000178.1, forward strand.
GGCGCGTCGGGTTTCGAAGCGTCAGGCGGGCGAGTATGCCGATCCCACCAGTTGGGCGACCGAAACCTCACGTGAGGTTTGGGCGTTTTCGGTGGCGCGAACGTCAGCGGCGGCTACGTCGCTGTGGGTACGCCACCACTCCTGGCCTTCGGGCGGCAGCGTGAAGATCGGGTCGTAGTAGGCATACTCGGCGCTCGTCACGTCGACATCCGGTGACTCGATGGACGTGCGGTAGTTCTTGCGCCACAGCGAGATGCCGCGCTCGCGGTCGTACGTGTCGACCTGATGCACCCAGCGCTTGCCGACGAACGGCACGTCGCAAACGATCCGGGGCGTGGCAAAGCCAGGAAGATAGCCCATCATGTCGTGCTGCAACTCCTGAGCGTGCGCCAAGGACACCCGCCAGTGCTCACTGAACGGGATCATGTCGCACATATAGAAGTAGTACGGAGTGATCGAAGCGCCATCGGTCAGCGCGAAGCACAGATCCAAAAGCTCAGAGGTGGTGGCATTCACACCACGCATCAACACCCCTTGGTTGCGGACATCCCGCACCCCCGCGTCCAGCATCGCCCGAGACGCCGAAGCCACCAGCGGAGTGACCGACTGGGCACTGTTCACGTGGGTGTGGATCGCCAAACCGACGCCGCGAGCCCGGGCCTTGGCGGACACCCGTGCCACACCTTCGACGGTGTCGGGGGCGAGCCAGTGCTGCGGCAAACCCATGAGCGCCTTCGTGGCGAGTCGGATGTCGCGGATCTGATCGAGATCGATGACCTTGGTGAGGAAGGCCTCGAGGTTCTTCCACGGCATGTTAGCCACGTCGCCGCCGGAGACCACCACGTCACGCACGGTCGGGGTGCGTGCGATGTAGTCGAGCATGTCCTGCTGGCGGTCCGCAGGCTTGCCTGCCATCTTCAGCTTCAACACGACAGGAGTCGAGTTGCCGACGAGGTCCATCCGGGTGCAGTGGCCGCAGTACTGCGGGCAGGTTGGCAGCAACTCGGCGAGCACCTTGGTGGGATATCGGTGGGTCAGACCCTCGGTAGCCCACATGTCGTGCTCGTGCAGCGAGTCCCGGGTGGCGTAGGGGTGCGAGGGCCAGTCGGCCCGACGGTCGGAGAAGACCGGGAGCATGTAGTTGCGCACCGGGTCGGCGTAGAAGGCGGCGGTGAACGCGTCGCCGGCGGCCGGCATACGCCCTGCGTCACCGTGCTTGACCCAGGTGACTTCGCTGACCATCGTGTTGACCATCTGCGGGGGCAGCAGCATCGACATGGTCGCGCGCTCGCGCTGGTCTCGTTCGAGGTCGGCATAGAACTCGTCGTTCAGCAGCGACCCCATCACGTCACGCAGTTGTGCGACATTCTTAAGACAGTGCGCTCGCTGCCATTGGACGTCGGCCCACTGAGCGGCCGTGACGTCTTTCCACCCGGGGTAGCGAGTCCAATCCGGCTCCACCAACTCGTGTTGCTCGTAAAGGTACGGTTGCTCGATCTTTGCGGTCATACCTGTAATAGTAGGGACATCTTCCTGCGAAATGGTAGATATACAGCATGTTTTGTTGTCAGATTCGCTCTTAGGAGGACGTATGCCGACCGGTTCGCCACTCGGATTACATCGTGTGATCAGTGATCAACAGGTGCTGCCACAGCAGGCCTGGCGCCTCGATGCCACCCCTGAGTTGCGCTCCGACGACGAAGTCATCATCGATGTCGACACCCTGCACCTCGACGCCGCGTCCTATCGTCAACTGGCAGAGACGAACACGACCGGCTCCGGTGAGCTCGACGCGAATGCGCTTCGTGACGAGGTGCGATCCATCATCGAAGAGCGCGGCAAGATGCAGAACCCAGTGACCGGCTCCGGGGGTATGTTGATCGGCCGAGTCACCCATATGGGGGAGCGCTCCCCCCTGGGCCTGCACGTCGGCCAACAGGTGGCCACCCTCGTGTCGCTCTCCCTCACCCCGCTGCACATCACCGATGGCCTCGCCGCGTGGGACGCCCTCAGCGCCACCGTCCCCACCAGCGGCAGCGCCGTGCTGTTCGGCCGATCCATCGCCGCCGCCCTGCCCGACGACCTCGACCCCGAGCTCGCGCTGATGGTCATGGACGTCTGCGGTGCCCCAGCCCTCGTCGCGCGGGTCGTCACTCAGTATGCCGAGCGCACCGGGACCCCTCCCACCGTCGCCGTGTTGGGGGGCGCAGGAAAGTCCGGCGTGCTCTCGCTGGCCGGCGCGCAGAAAGCCGGAGCAGGCACCCGCATCGCAGTCGTGCGCAGCGACGAAGAGGCCGCGCTGATCAACGACATCGGCGTTGCCACCCAGGTCATCGTCGCCGACGCGACGGCGGTGATTGACGTCGCAGAAGCCGTCACCAAGGCTGGCGGGCCAGCCGACATCACCGTCGTGTGTGTCGACGTGCCCGGTTGTGAACAAGGCGCGATCTTGTCGACCACAGACGGCGGCACGGTCATCTTCTTCTCCATGGCCACGCACTTCGCGGCCGCCGCGTTGGGAGCCGAAGGATTGGCCGCCGACGTCACCATGCTGGTCGGCAACGGCTACACCCCCGGTCACGCAGACTTCGCCCTCGACCTGCTGCGAGACAACCCCGGCGTGCGGGCGGTGTTCCAGTCACGGATGCGTACCCCCCAGACTGTTGTTTCATGACGTCCGCTCCACGCACCTTGCTGCACCACGCCCGCATCTACGCCGGTCGCGGCGAGCCCGAAGGCAAGACGGCCATGCTCACCCAAGGCGGCCAGATCCACTGGCTAGGCACCCAAGCCGACGCCGCAGCCGCGATGAACGAACTCGACGAGACCGGCGGCGACACGATCGTCGACTGCGCGGGAGCGCTGGTGACACCAGCGTTCTGCGACGCCCACGTCCACCTCACGATGACCGGTCAAGGTCTCGACGGCATCGACTTGTCCGGCACCCAATCCGTCGGGGAGGCGCTGCGATTGATTGAGTCGGCGGCCCGGCATACTCGAGGCCGTCCGATTTATGCCCACTCCTGGGACGAAACACGCTGGGTCGAACGCCGCCCCGTCACCGCGAACGAGCTCGACCGCGCCACGTACGGCGGCGTCGTCTACATGCCCCGCATCGACGCTCACTCGGCCAGCGTCTCCTCCGCCATGGCCGCAGTGGCCCGGGTTCACGGACTCGACGGATGGGACGGCAACGGGGTCGTCACCCGCGACGCGCTGACCGCCGTGACCAACGCCTTCACCTCGGCCATGACCGCAGACGACCGCGAGCACTACCTGGACCTCGCCCTGAGAGCCACCGCTGAAGCAGGCATCGGCCTCGTGCACGAGACTGGCGCCGAGCACATGACCTCCTACGACGACATCCACCACGTGCTGGAGGTCGGACAACGCGACGGGCGACCCGAGACTGTGGCCTATTGGGGCCTGCTGACCGACGACGCCGCCGAGGCCGCCGAGCTGCAACGCCACCTCGGCGTGCTCGGCCTCGCCGGTGACCTGTGCGCCGACGGCTCGTTCGGGTCACGCACAGCCCACCTGTCGCAGCCCTACCTCGACGACGCCGGCCAGCCCGGAACCCACACCGGCTACGGCTACCTGAGCGTCGAAAAGGTCCGCGATCACGTGATCGCCTGCACCACCGCAGGTATGCAGGCCGGCGGGCACGTCATCGGGGACGCGGCGCTCGCCGTGATGGCTGCCGGGTTCAGAGCCGCAGCGGACGTGCTGGGCAAAGACGTGATCCGCGCCGCGCGACACCGTTGGGAGCACGTCGAGCTCCCCGACGCTGACGTAATGGCCGTGATGGCCGATCTCGGTATTTGGGCCTCCATGCAACCCGCCTTTGACGCTGCCTGGGGAGGGGACGCGGGCATGTATGCCGCGCGCCTCGGCAGCGAGCGCGCGCTCGCTGCTGTGCCGTTGCGGGACATGGTCGACGCCGACGTCCAGATCGCGTTCGGCTCCGATAGTCCTATCACCCCCCTCGACCCCTGGGGCGGCGTGCGAGCGGCCACCAACCACCACAACCCCGCACAACGGCTCACCGGCGAAGAAGCCTTCGAAGCGCACACCGCCGCCGGTTATCGCCTGGCCGGACGCGAAGGTGGGCTGCTCGCGCCAGGCCAGGCGGCAACCTACGTGATCTGGGAAGACCCCACGGGCA
>JBBSVB010000179.1:0-5610 GCA_038233875.1 Actinomycetales bacterium
CGTGTTGTCTCGCTTGCCAATATGCGTATATCCGGTCAGATGCGAGACTTTTTATGCGGATTCGTGACCTGGGTATGCCGGCATACATGAAGCGCACGACTGTGAAGATCCCCGACGCACTGGACGCACGGCTTCGTCCCGAAGCCGAACTTCGCGGAATGACCATCTCAGAGATCAACCGAGAAGCGCTCGAGATCTACCTGGGTCGCCCCAGCGGTCGGCGCACTCTCGGTGCTGCCGCAGCTGGGCGTAGTGGACGGTCTGATATCTCGGAGCGGATCGAAGAAATTCTTGCGGCTGAGGCCGTCCGATAGGTGGCCCTCGCGGTGATCAGATCTTTCGACCTAACCCCGCTGGATCGAGCGGTGCAGGACGCGGCCAGTGACCTTGAGGCTGCATCCGGCCCGCGGAAGCTGCCGCTGAAAACGGCCTGTCCGTGGTTGCCCCCGGACAAGCCGATTCCTGAGCAGGCAACAGGCGTCAATCCGTCACCATGGTCCACATGGATGATCAGCGCCTAGCAGCACCCCGGACGGATGATCCTTCAGCGCCCCCCACGACCGCTGCACCCAGGTGTGCTGGCCAGCGCCTCTATGATCCAACCTGTTCCGATCATAAGTACTGACGTTTCCACGAAACGTCGCTTGATCTTCGGCAACGCTGTCGAAGTGAGCTACACCCCGGGTTTCGAGTCCGGCGGGAGGTCGCACGTTTCAAGCGCTTGCAACGGCGTGAGAGTGACTTCGGGTCGTTCGGCCTTGGCCGCGGGGTTGGTGAGGTTTGCGGATTCTGGTGCCTGAGCCTGGTGCCGCTCGATACCGTATAGATGCTGGGGACCTTGTCTCGAAGGAGATGGCATGGCACGTGGTGGTAGCGACCAGGACCCGTCGTCTCCGGGCAGGTTCGGTGATGCCGCGTTGACGTGTGGTGTGTTGGCGTTGGTGTTTGCGTTCGTGCCCATCGTCGGTGACGTCGTCACGGTCCCGACGGCACTCTTTGCGGTGGTGTTAGGCGTCGTTGGTGTCGTCCGGGGTGATCAAGGTTTGGAGGCGAGTCCGAACAAGGCCTTCGTAGGGGTGCTCCTCGGGGTGATAGCCGCGTTCGTCACGTTCACGACCTTCGCAGCGATGGGCACGTTCGAATAGAAACCGCCCAACCCAGACCCAACCATTCAGGCAGGCATCGTGACGTAACAACATGGCCCCCAATTGAGCGGTAGCGGGGGTGACGCCTTTGGTGTCGGCGACCTGTAGCACCACCGCTAGGGGCGATCAGGGAGCCCAGGATGTGTGGAGTCTTCGACGGGTTGTGCTGGGGCATGCTTCCGGGCGCGCCGGTGTAGGTCGTAGACGACGGTGGTGATGACAGCGACTATGGCCAGGGGCAGGACAAAGAGGACCATGGTTTGGGTGAATCCGGCCAGCCCTTCGTGTCCGGTGACATTGAGGACTAGGTAGGTCACGTAAGCAACGTAGAGCGCGACGAAGAGGGCTCCTTCCCACCGTTGCACGGTGAACCCGGTAAAAACGATGGGCAACACAACGAAGGCGACAGCGACCATGAGGGGGATGTCGAGGGCGATCGCGGCGGGCGCGACGGGAATCCCGCCACCGGCGAACAGGGCGGGGCCACCTAGAACGAGTCCGATGTTGGCGATATTGCTGCCCACGATGTTGCCGATGGCGATGTCGCGTTCGCCGCGGATTGCGGCAACGAGGGAGGTGACGAGTTCGGGTAGGGAGGTGCCGACCGCGACCACGGTGAGCCCGATGACCAGCCCGCTCAGGCCTAGGGATGTAGCGATGTTCACGGCACCAGTCACGAGCAGGTTGGCGCCCGCGACGAGCAGCGCAACACCGACCGCGATGAGCACCACAGACACGACGACGCTTAAGGTGCGCGCCGGAGGCTGATCTGCGGCGCTAGCAGAGTCATCGTCCCCGGGTTCCGGGATGTAACGTTCCTCTGGGTCTTGCCGAGACGGGACAGTTTTTCGACGGCTCAGGACGACGATCACGGCGGTGTGGGCCAGCCACAGCACCAGGAGTAATAACCCGTCGGTGGTGGAAATGAGCCCGTCGAGGGAGCACAGCAGAAGGACGACGGAGAGCCCGATCATGACGGGCACGTCGATGCGGACAAGTTGTTGTTTGACCGCTAGGGGCAGGATCAGTGCGGCGATGCCAAGGATGAGCAGAACGTTAACGATGTTGGACCCGACCACGTTGCCAACCGCGAGGTCGGTTTCGCCGCGCAGCACGGCTTGGACGGTGACCGCGAACTCGGGTGCTGAGGTCCCGATCGCGACGACCGTCAAACCTACGACCAAAGGGCTCAGGCCCCAGCGTGCCGCGAGGGATGACGCGCCCCGCACGAGCAGCTCACCGCCACCGACGAGGATCACCAGGCCGAGCGCGATCCGGGCAATATCGAAGGTGTTCACATTTCTCGACAATAGTAGTCCGGGACAGTTTCGACGGCCTTGAGTGCGCTAAGTGTTGCGGGTACGGGGTTTCGGTGTGGGTCAGGTGCGTGTCTGGGTTTTTGATAGACCTGCGGCTGGGGCTGCACGTTTGACGCTTTGTAGGAGAGCTTTCACGGCGGGCCGGGCTTGGGTGGCTTCGTCGTAGCCGATCAGTATTTGGCGCCGGACCGGGCTCCGGAGCCGGTGAGTGCTGATGCCTTCAACGGGTAGGAACGACCGGCCTAAGTCGGACATCAAGGTCACGCCAAGACCGGCTGCGACCATGGCCAGTGCGGTGGGTTGCTCGATGACCTGGTGAGCAACGACCGGGTCGAAACCAGCAATGCGGCATGCGGTGCGTAGCGCACGCCCGAAATAGCTCTCGGGGCCGGACATGATCCAGTTCTCATGGGCTAGGTCCGCGAGATCGACTACGCTCTGCTTATAACGGCCGTGGGGTGCCGCGAGGTGCAGTGTGTCGAATCCGACGGGTGTGGTTATGACCCCTGCACACCAGGGTTCGGCCGCGTCGGGGTAGTCAATGAGGAACGCGACATCCAAGTGTCCGTGCCGCAGTTCCAACGTGGCGTCGTCGGGATCGATTTCGCGCGTCTTAATGCGAACTTGGGGGTGCTGGCGGTTTAGGTCCTCTACGACAAGCGGTATGAGCCCGGCAGCGACGGTGCAAAAGACCCCGACCTGGAGTTCGACGTCTAGATGTTCGCGGGCCCGCTCGACCGCTGCGAGGGCGTGCTGTTCGGCGTCCAACAAGATCTGCGCATGTTCAAGCAGGACGTGGCCTAGCGGGGTCAGTTCAACCCCCCGCCCGCGCCGCACGAGCACGGGCCCGCCAATGTCTTCCTCTAACGCGGCCATCTGTTGTGAGACCCCCGACGGCGAATATTGCATCGCTTCGGCCGCCGCGTTGACCCCGCCGTGGTGGGCTACCTCGCGCAAGATCCGCAATTTCCTCAACCCCAAGGTCATGCAGCAATTATGCACGGTCTATCCCGTTTGTATCGATGGACATGCACAGTGGTAGCGCGCGATCATTGACGTTCAGGTGCTGCAAGGGGCTAGTGCCACGTGCGTGAAAGGAAAGACCGTTGCTTGGCTTGTTTGATGTTGTGGGGTGGGCAGGTGGTGCGGTCGTGGCGGTGGCCTACGTGCTGGTTTCGACGCGACGTGTCAATGCTGATGAGCCCCTGTTTCAGGGGCTGAATATCCTTGGGGCCGCGATGCTGGGTGTGGCGTCGCTGCACCAAAACGCCATGCCTTCAGCAGGGTGGAACCTGGTGTGGGTCCTCATCGGCTTACATTCCCTCGCGACGGGCATCGCCCGGCGACAACGCCCGGACCGCCGCGCATATTCACCATCCCCGCAAGAGTCCTTCGAGTCGATCGACCGACCGGAACCCACCGGACAAGTGGCCGTTTCATGATCGGTTCACGCAAGCCTGTAGGTAGTGTCGCGGCCCCCAAGCCATCGCTGAAGATGCTCGACGATCCGTGGCCCGCCTCGCTCACGCCATTGGCCAGGCCGACACACTCAACGACCCGGCCCAGGTCTACTACCTCATGGGCATACTCGGACAACTCACGCAGTCTCTTCAAGACAACCTGAACCACCCAGGTCAATGGTGGTACCAGCACGAGCGCACACCAGCTCACCGTGACCGAAGGTCCCTTGACAGACTACCCCGGCGCGGCCGTCACAACCGCCATCGCTTCCCTCACCGAAGCATCCGCGAGCGTGCACCAACCTCACGCTCGCGCTGGAACGCGCACACATATGCACGTCCGACCTCGCCCACGCCCCACACGCACAATAACGATCTGCACCGCAGCTTGCTAGTGCATGGAGTCCCCCTGCGCCACAGCCGGTGGGTAGCACAAGACCCTAGGTGCGACTAAATTTCGGGCACATCCAATTCACCCAACCCGCAGGTGCGAGTGGCTGAAATACACAAACGTGTCTCGTTTACATACAGGTAGCATGGAGCAGGAATATATGCACTATGTATTACTAGTGAAGTAGTCTGTATGTATGAGCGGTTTGTTGCAGATCAGGAACGTGCCCGAGTCAGCGCGCCACGCACTCAAGGCTCGAGCCGCAGCCCGGGGTGAGTCTCTCAATACCTACTTGCTGACCGTGCTCACCCGGGAAGCGGCCACCCCGACTGTGGCCGAGGTGCTGCACCGGGCCGCCTCTCGGACTGAAAGGGCCACCGGGTCCGCAATGGACGTCATGGCGGCGGCCCGCGCTGACCGTGAAGTTCAATTGGGCGAGCCGCTGCGACCGTGATCGTGGTGGACGCTGCCGGTCTGGTCGACGCTCTGACCGGGCCCGACGGCGTGAACGCACTGAGGTCCCGGCTGGCGGACGAGGATTTGCACGCCCCCTCACTGCTGGACTACGAAGTCGTCTCCGCTCTTCGCGGCCTCACGCTGGTCGGCCGGCTCAGCGACGCCAGAGCTTTGGACGCGCTGACCGACTTCGACGACCTGCCCATTACCCGATGGCCGTTCGAAGATGCGTTGAGACGGCGCGCTTTTCAACTGCGTCACACCGTCTCGGGATACGACGCGGCATACGTCGCCCTAGCCGAGGCGCTCGAGTGTCCACTACTGACCCGTGATCTTCGGCTGGCGCGCTCCCACGGTCACGACGCAGTCATCGAAGTGCAGTAGCGCTCAGGTTCAGATTGACGAGACGAGCCACGCGATCTTGATCGTCACTGTCGTCGAGGCGGTCCAGCAACGCCGCGTTCCACTCGACCAAGGCATCGCCGCGTCCTTCCTGGTTGTTGTGCATCGAGTGCGGTTCAGCGGCGGCCTCGTCGAGTGCGTCCAAGTAGGCGTCTGCAACGATCAGCCACGCATCTGGCACCTGCAGCATCCCCACCAGCACCTGCGCCAGTGAGGTTTCCTTCTCGCTGACTCTTCCCTCTCCCCTGCGCGTCCAGCCGTGGCGTGACTCCCACCGGATGAGTTGTGGTGCGGCGAGCGCGGCGAAGCTGGCGAACCCGAGGTGCTCGCGCATCGTCGCCCACAGCAGCGCCACCACGTCCGAGACTACGAAGCGTGCGGCTTCGACCGGGTCCTGCGAGCGAAAGAAGTCGGTGCCACGCATTTCGCAGACAAAG
>JBBSVB010000180.1:0-5545 GCA_038233875.1 Actinomycetales bacterium
TCGACCCGGGCGGGGCGCGTGGCGATGACGACAATCCAGCGCAGATAGACCGCGATCCCCAATGCGACGTTCAGCGCCGCGACCACCGCGAGCCACCACACACCCTCACCGGCGACGGGTCGCAGCACCACGATTTTGGCGACGAGGCCCACCACCGCAGGCGGCAAGCCGGCCAACGCGAGCAACGCAAACGCCAACGGCATCGCCAACAGCGGCCGCCGTTTGAGCAGACCCTGGTGGTCGCTCAACCGCAAACCCCGCTCGCGAGCAACGACGATGACCACGACAAACGCCAGCAGCGTGGCCACCACATAGACCGCAAGGTATCCCCCGGCAGCCCGCGTCGCCCGGGACGACAAGGTCGCCAGCGGCAACAGCACCCACCCGGCCTGAGCCACCGTCGACCAGGCCAGTAGACCTACAAGGTTATCTTGTCGCAGCGCGACCGCGTTGCCCACGGTCATGCTCAGCGCCGCCAAGACTGCGACGGCGAGCAGGCTGGTCGCACTCGCCCCGGACAGAGCCTGGACGATGACGATGATCCCGCCGAGGGCCGCGACCTTGGACACGGTCGCGAGATAGACCGTCACCGGCAAAGCGGCGCCGCGATAGGTCAGCGGGGTCCACGCGTGGAAGGGGAAGGCCGACAATTTGAAGGCCATCCCAGCGAGCGCAAACACGCCCGCGATGGTCAGGACCACCAGCTGCGAAGGGTCGCTGGCTGCCGCCACCACGGTCTCGGGGTCGAGCACCGCCGTCCCGGTCGCCGTGACCCACAACGCCACCCCGAGGGCCAGCAACGCAAAAGACAACAGCGACGTCGTGAGCAACGCCACCGCACCATCGACGGCCACCGGCACCCGGGACGACCGATGCTCCAAAGCAACGAGCGCCACCGACGGCAGCGTGGCCAACTCGAGCGCCACCAGCAACGAGGCAAGGTCACCGGCAGCGGGCACGGCCACCACCCCGGCGGTCGCGCCCAACAGCAGCGTCGCGAGCACGGCCGTGCGCCCCCCACTGCCGATGGCCCAGTCGTCCCAGGCCAACATGACCACCACGAGTGCGCTCAGCAAGGCAAGAAGCTGCAGGCCAGCGGTCAGCGAGCTGGCTTCATACAGACACGTCCTCCCGGGTATGCAGAGGGCTTGCGTTGCGCCCCCGGCTGCCAGTCCGAGACCGGGCACCGTGGCGGCCGCTCCCGCGGCCAAGCCCAGCACGACGAGGCCCAGGTGCAACTGGCGGGCTGCGGGCATGATGACGTCGAGGATGAGCACCAGCACGGCGGCGACCGAGGGTGCCAAAACCGGTGCCAACGCGATGAGGTTGAGGTCGAGCGTCATCGGCCTGCACCGCCCAACGCCCAGAGTGCAGCCACCGCGGGCTCGGTGATCTCCAGCACGCTCAACGGATAAACCCCGAGGCCCACCACGATCAGCGCCAAGACGGCGATGGCACCGCGCTCGACCTCTGTGGCGTCGGCGATCACCGGCCGGGTGCGGTCCCCGCCCCAGACTTCACGGATCACCCGCACGTTGTACGCCGCCGCAATCGCTGCACCGACCGCTGCCAACACCGCGAAGAACGTGAACCACCCGTCGTGTCGGCTCGCGGCGGGCTCCCAGGCGGCGTAGATCGCACCGAACTCCCCCCAAAAACCAGCCAGACCGGGCAGCCCCATCGACGCCGCGAGCCCCAGGATCAGTCCGAAGCCGAGGCGTGGGCTGACCTCACGCACCGCCGCACGGGCGGTGCTCAAATCGGCCGAGCCCCAGCGGTGCTTCAGCGCACCGACGACCACGAAGAGCAGCGCCGAGATCGCCCCGTGCGCGATGTTGCCGAACAATGCAGCCTGCATACCGGCTTCGGTGCCTGAGGCCAGGCCCAGCACCACAAACCCCAGGTGAGCGATGGAGGACCAGGCAATCAGTCGTTTCAGATCGTGCTCCACCAGCGCCGCCAAACCCGCCCAGATGATGCCCACCACGGCGCAGCCGGCCAACACCGGAGCGACGGCGGCGAACCCATCTGGAGCCCCGGGGATGACCAAGCGCACGATGCCGTAGGTGCCCATCTTGAGCAGTACCGCCGCCAGCAGCACCGAGCCGGCGGTTGGGGCAGTCGCGTGCACCCACGGGAGCCAGGTGTGCAGCGGCCAGATAGGCACTTTCAGGCCGAGGCCGAGCAGCAAGAGGATGGCGACGGCGAGTTGCTGGGAGCCGCTCATCGACGCTCCCGCCTGAGTCGCCCATACGTCGAGGTCAGTGCTGCCCGTGGCCGTCGCCATGACCAAAATGCCGACCAGCATGAAGGTCGAGCCCAGGGCGGTGACCAGCAAGAACCGCATGGCCGCACCGTCGCGGCGGGCCACGCTGGAGACGTCGCCGTGGCGAGCGATCAGCACCCACATCGGGATCAGCACGGTCTCGAAGCCCACAAAGAAGACCACCGCGTCGCGGGCCAGGAAGGTGACCATCGCGCCGAAGAGCACCAGCACCAGGGCTCCGTAGTAGGTCGCCACGCCAGGCTCGGCATACCGGGGGCGCAGGGGGGCGGTGTCTTCCGGGACTTCGGGGTCGACCGGGGTTTCGTAGCGCAAGCTGACGGCAATCACCCCGACCACCGCGCTCAGCAGCACGAGCGGAGTGCTGATGCCGTCGGCGGCGACGTCCAGGCGCACCCCCAGCGAGGGGATCCAGTCCAGGTCGACCACGGGCGAATACCAAGCGATAGCGGCTGCCCCGGCCAGCGAGGCGAGTGCGGCGCCGATCGCGGCATACCGGATCACGCGCAGCGGCAGACCGTCGCCGACCCGGTCAGCGATCAGCAGCGCGGCGGCGACGCAGAGCAGTGGGGCCAGGGCCAATGGGATTGCGACGTGGCTCATCGCAGCACCACCCCCAGCACGGCAAAGATCAGGACGCCCGCGAGGACCAACACCAGGGCTGGGGCAGGTTTGACTGGCGAGAATCGCTCACTAGCCGCGCCCACGAAGGTCGCCGCGTGCCCGGCGCTGCGCACGTATCCGTCAAGAATGTGATGGTCGAGCCAGGTCACGCCCCGCGCGAGTGCCAACGTCGGGTGGGCCACCACCACCTGGTATGCCGTATCGACCCCACATCCTTGCTCGGCGGCCAAGCGCAGCGAGGCCGGAAGACGCGCCGCCGCATCCCGCGTGCGCACTCCGCGCGAGGCGGCCCACACGGCGACGGCGGTCGCCGCCATCAGGCCCAACGAGGCCAGCAGCAGCGGCACGTTGAAGGTCAACCCGACGTCAACGAGCGATGTGAAGGGCAAGATGCCGCCAACGATCGTCAGGGCCGCCAGGGTGGTGACTCCGGCGCGGGCAGTCGAGGAAATGGCCGACTCGGCTTCTTCGACCCCTACTGCGTCTTGGATCACCTCGGGTGCGGCGAAGAGTTCTTCGATGCCTCCCACCGAGCGGCGCTGCGGAGGCGTTGCGGCCATTGCCGCCGCTGCCGGATCCGGGCGGTTCAAGATGAGCCAGGCCCGCATGCAGTAGGCCGCGGTCAGCGGAGCGCCAGCCCCCACAGTGGCCAGCACGATTGCTGCAGCCAGCGACCCTCCAGCATCGGCCGACCCGGCCTCGGCCGCGGTAAGGATGAGCTCTTTGGAGAAGAAACCGACGAAGGGCGGCACCCCAGCCAGCGCCAGTAACCCGAAGCCCAACGACCGCGCGAGCGATGCGTAGCGGCGGACCCCCGAGACGGCATAGCTGACCAAGGTGCCGCCGGTCAACACCGCCAGCCAACCCATCGTCAAAAAAAGCAAGGCTTTGAACACGGCATGCGACATGAGGTGGAGCAGAGCGGTATCGGGGCCATCGCTGGCGGGGATCGCGGACAGCGCCGCCAGCATCAACGCCACTTGGCTGACCGTTGACCACGCAAGCAGCCGCTTGAGGTCGGGCTGCGCGAACGCCAGCAGCGCGGCGAGCAGGGTCGTGGCGCAGGCCAACACCGCCAAGGTCAGGCGTGCGACGTCACTGGCGGTCAGCAGGTCGAAAAGTTGGGCCAGCACGACGGTGCCAGCGGCCACCATGGTCGCCGCGTGGATAAGCGCAGAGGCTGGCGTGGGGCCTTCCATCGCGTCGGGCAGCCAGTCGTGGAACGGGAAGAGCGCCGACTTGCCGGCCACTCCGGTGATGATCAGCAGCAGAGCGACGGTCAGGGCCGTCCCTGGGCGGGCCGACCAGTGATCGGTGATGTCGGAGATGGCGGTGCTGCCCGCCCCGGCTGCGAGGGCCACGAGCCCCAAGACGAAGCCGATGTCGGCGACCCGCGTGACGATAAGCGCTTTGCATGCGGCCCGCTGGGCTGAGGGTTTGGTGCTGTGGTGGCCGATGAGCAGGAACGAGCACCAGCCCATAACTTCCCAGCCGATGAGGGTCAAGATCACGTCGCCGGAGTGCACGACCAGCATCATCGCGGCGGTGAAGAGCGCGACTGTGGCCGCAAACTGCCGGTAGTTCGGGTCGTACCAGAGATACCAGCGCGCGAAGGCTTGGACGATCAGCGCAACCAAGGCGACCGTGAGGGCGGTCATCGCCATCAACGTGTCGACTGACAACGCCAAGGGGACGGTGAACTCTCCGAGCGGGACCGAGCCGATGGTGGAGGCGCTCTGCGGCTCACCCTCAGTGGCCACCCGATAGACCTGCCAGATCGCAGTGAGCAACCCGGCCAGCCCTGCCCACAAGACGGTCCACCCTGCGGCACGGGCCCAACGCTGCGGTACATAGAACGCCAGCACTGCCGCGAGCAGCGGGAAGGCGATCATCCACTGCGAGGGGGTGCCGACAGCCTGGGATATTTCGGGCACGACGGGCAGCGGCAACCCAAAGGTAGGCAGATGAGGCAGCGTGATCTCAGGCCAGGGAAACCAGTCCATCAGTTCGCCGCCCCGCGCGTGTCGCCTCTGCCAGCGATATCGCTGCCTGACCTGTCAGCCAAGTCGCGGTCGTCCGGCAGCAGATCGACATGGCCGCGAGCGCGGTAGAGGGCCATAAACACGGCGAGGGCCACCACCACCTCGGCAGCGGCGATCGTGATGATGAACATCGTTAGCACCATGCCCGAGGCATACCCGTCGGGGTTGAACACACTTGAGGCCACCAAGATCAGACCTGCGGCGGCCAGGATCAGCTCGACCCCGATCAGCATCAGCACGGCGTTGCGGCGGGCCAGCACGCCGTAGCATCCAGCCCCCGCCAGCACGGAGGCCAACAGGTAGGGCAGTGCCGGGTTCATTCGAGGTCCTCAGTGGTGCCAGCCCCACGCGCCACGGCGATGGCCGCGATGAGAGCAAGCAGGAGCAGCAGGGAGAGAAGCTCGAACGGCCACACCCAGGTGTCGAAAATTTGGGCACCAATGTCCGCGTTACTGGGGCCCGCGAGGTCGACCTTCTCCCAGCCGACCAAGGCGACCAGCGCGGTCCCAAGGAGCACGGTGATCCCCGCAGCCACGACCCCGGCGAGCGCGCGATGGGACTTCGAGGTGGAGATAGATGCGTCGTCAGGACCCGA
>JBBSVB010000181.1:0-5531 GCA_038233875.1 Actinomycetales bacterium
GCCAGGCGACCAAGGGGGCCGGCATCGCCCTCTCCCCGTATGCCGTGTGGTGCGGCTTCGCGACGGCCCTCTCGGTCGCGATCGCCCGACGCAACCCGCGCGCGTAGCGGCTCTTCGTCGATCGGTCTCGCTAACGCTGTCTACGTTGAGTGCGATACTCCTCGATAATCCGCGAGCGATTGCCGGCCTCCGATCGTTCGTCGAGGTGGCTGCGTGACTGTGCCGGTGCGAGCGCGCGTCAGGAGGGTGAGTCTTGATCCCCGTCGACGGCCCAGGCTCGCGCCCGGAGGTAGGCCTCGGCGGGGTCGACCCCCAGGCCGACGAGAGCTCCCGAGACCAGGGGATCATCGACGTTCACAATGCCGGCGAGCAGGTGCGCCGTAGTCACACGGCCCTGGCCGAGCTCCAGCGCGGTCCGGACGGCGAGTTCCAGGGCCTTCTTGGCGTTGGGCGTGAAAGGGATGTGGCCCGAGGAGGGCCCCTCGTTGGGTGACCTGCTGCCGAACAGGCGATCACGGACCTGCTCGAGCGACGCCTGCAGGGCGATGTGAGCCGCCTCTCCCGCGGTCCGCAGAACGCCCACCAGGAGGTGCTCTGCTCCGAGCTCATGATGGCCCAGCAACCGCAGCTCTTCCTGGGCCAACACCACGGCTTGGCGGGCATCGTCGTCGAACCGTTCAAACATGTCATCCACCTGATTCGCTGATATCGCCCACGACACTCGAGTGCTCACGTACGACGCTAACCGACCCTGCCGATGACCCGGCGCGGTTGTGAAGGGCACCGTCCGCGCCTGACACTGTCGCACGGAGTCAGCGGCATCGCGGCGATCCCCCTGAAGCGGCGCAGGACATCAGCGCCGTCGACAGTCCTCATCGTCTGGGTGAGTGAAGGTTTTCGCCATTGGATGAACGGCTGTCGTCCGTGGCCGGATGAGGCGATAAAGCCGGCACCCTGCCATAGCCCCTCGCCTTGGGCCATGGCGCTCATCGACCCCGACGACGACCCCTCCGGCGAAGGGAGCGAACACGACACGGCCTGCGATGCCGTCGCGTGGGCGCGGGCGCGCACTTACTCGTGGTTGCCGGTCACCGACCCTCTGCAATGGGCGGGGTCAGCAGATCAGCGACCATCCGACGTCCCGCAGCTCTGGCGAGACGAAGGCTGATCGACCGGCTCTCGCTCAAGCCGCCGAGAAGTGCGAAACTGAGGGTGTGGCAGAGGTCGGTTTTGAGATGTCACCAGGCTTGTGGCGACCACCCGATGGGGTGCGGCCTGCGTGGAACTGGACGCCACCGTACGGGCTCACGGCCCGCCTGGACCGGATGCCACGCTGGGTCCGCATCTGGTTCCGGACACCCTTCGTAGACCGCTTTGCCCATTCCTGGATGTGGCATCACGGCGGCTGGGACATCCTCCCCCCGCCCGCTCTCGGCCCAGACGAGAGTGGAGATCGGTCGCCGCTCGTGCCAAAGCCTCCACCTCCGGCTATCCACCACGCCCGCGGCAGCGCCGATACGTAGAGCCTGCCGATGCCGCGACGAGTGCGGAGGGCATCTCGTAAGAGTGCGCAGTCAGGTGCCTGAACCCGCACCGGAGACCTTCGTGAGCGACTTCGTCTTGGATGTGGATCCGACGTCGGCGACGGATGTGTTGATCTCTGTGTGAACCTCGCCGTCCTTGCGGTGCCAAACCGCCCAAACCTCGGCGACCTCAACCCGGAAGCCGCCCGCGTCGTTCTGCACGACGCGCCACGACACGCCAGTCACCGTCGCCAACGGTGATCCTGCGGTAGCTGATGAGGCCGCCAAGCAGGGGCCTTCCGCATTTGGTCGCGCTCACGCTCGAGCTGGACCATCGTCTTCAAAGCCCAGCGAGCGATCTGCGGGTCGGCGGCCGGTGGCTCCGGTAGCGTCGTGACGTTCTGGCAGAACTTCGTCACACGCTATGCGACCACGCCGCTGTGCTATCGGCAACGGTCCTCTTCTCCCCAAGCGCGACGCCGCCCCAGATGCCACCCAGCGGTCGCGCGACCCTACGAGCGGACGGCTACTTCGACGGAGGGCGTCGCGCGTGCGCGGAGTCGCGCCGTCGGCGGCGGGCTGCCCAGCGGGCGGCTTCACTGGCCGCGGCCGCCGCAGCGACGGTCAGGGTCAGAGCGGTGAGGGCCAGGTCCCCCTTGTTGTAGTCGCGTAGGTGCATAGCCCTATGTTCCCGCTACCGCGTGCCGTACACGCGTTTCGGGTGGTGTCGCCTACCGGCCCGCGTCAACGTTCCGCAGGCAGTAGTCGCACCCCCCTCGATGAGACCGACCCATGACGATCTGTTCTGGTCCTGCGAAGCCGTGAAAACAGTCGGTGCAGTGGGGATCTTTTCGGACACCGACTCGCCAGATGGTCGGAAGTCGTGTCCACTGACGACCGCGGTGGACCCGCGACTCTTGGTCCTGAGTTCCGAAACTTTGGGACCCTGGGGCGGCAGGGGAGGGCAAACTTTCACCCGCATGCCGATGAGCGCGAGCGAGCGCTACTTTGCGCCATCTACCTAGGGGCGCCGCAATTGTGTGGAGGTCTGTTGAGCCTCTCCGTGACGTGCGCAACCATCTCAGCAACGTCATCGACCGTGTCGAGCATGAGCACGAGCGGGTGACGGTCACGCATGACGGGCGCCCCGTGGCAGTGATCATCAGCCTTGAGGACCTCGAGGACTTGGAGGAAACGCTCGCGGTCCTCAGCGACCCCCAGTCGCTGGCTGATATCCGCGAAGCTGATGCGGCCTATGCCGCCGAGGACGTTGTTCGCGGCGCCGACGCCGTCCGCGCTTTGCGAGCGTGAGTGACGGCGACTATCAACTGGTCGTGCCCCCTCCGGCGACCCGGGCCATTCGGTCCGGTCTCGCTGAGGGTGTGGCGGCGGCCGTCATCGAGTTCCTCACCGGTGCCCTCACCGAGAATCCACGAGGAGTTGGCACGCAACTGCGCGGCGACCTCGCCGGCATTTTCGCCGCTCGGCGAGGCACCTATCGAGTGCTTTACCGGATCAACGCGGTCGAGCCGGAGATCGTAGGCCTCCGCATCGAACACCGGCGCGACGCCTACCGACCTCGGTGACCGCACATGGCCGCATGGGGACAGAAGGAAAACTTGACGAGTGCACGGGAGGTCCGATCTTGCCGCGGGCAGTGGGTAGACGAGGAAGGTCACGTGGCACCGGCTTGACCCGTCCTTGTGGGCGAAGCTGGATTGACACGGTCACGCGATCGACGCTTCGCAGCGACCAAGGCATCGGCAGAAGGTGGACTCGGGCCCGGATGGCCTTGGGTTGGATACGAGTTGTGACATCGCCGCGTTCTCAGACGTCGGGGCGCAGTTCGAAATCCCACGCGACGACCGCCGGCTGGCCGGCCTTCGCGGCGTTCGCTGCCTCCCGCGCCCACGGATGAAGTTCCCAGATATCCGGAGGGCCGGGAGTGAGCGGTCCGGGCGTCTCGTTCGGCTCGACCGTGTCCGCGTCGCGATAGGTTTCCACACAGGCGCGCACGACATACCCGTGTGGCAACGCAGCGCGGAGGTAATCGCCAAGGCCGTGACTGTAGCCGGGAATGTGCCCCACTCGGCCGTCGGGTGCCTCCTTCACCAGCGGGTAGCGCGTGGAACCGGTGAAGTGGCCTCGGGTGTCGAGGAGGAGGAGATGACCACCGGGCCGCATCACCCTCGCGACCTCAACGAAGAAGGGTCGCAGGTCGTGCAAGTGGGCCAACGCCAAGCTGCACACGACGTGGTCGACATCGTCGTCCGGCAGTGGAATATCGGTGATGTCACCGGCCAAGATATGCGCTTCGGGTGCGGCCCTACGAGCCCGTGTAAGCATCCCCTCGGACACGTCGACACCGACCACGTCATGACCTCGCGCGAGCAATTGGTGCGTCACCGCGCCCGTGCCGCACGCGGCATCGAGTACCCTCCCCGGCGTCAGCCGGTCGAGCATCGGCGTGAGGACATCGTCGCGCATCGGGAAACAGCCGTTGTCCTCGCCGTCGTAGCTCACCGCCCAGCCGTCGTAGCCGGCAGCGACCGGGAGCGGGGGCACGTCGATACCTGGGCCGAGTTCGCCAAAATGGTCCA
The DNA here is from genome assembly GCA_038233875.1 of Actinomycetales bacterium. Taxonomy (GTDB): domain Bacteria; phylum Actinomycetota; class Actinomycetes; order Actinomycetales; family Dermatophilaceae; genus Ornithinicoccus. The sequence goes on from JBBSVB010000181.1 coordinate 4,124, forward strand.
GAAGCACGCGGATCTCAGCAAACCGAGCCTCGGTGAAGGCGCGGTCATACTCACCGGCAAACGCCCGCATGAGTGCCACACCCTCAAGCCCCAGCAGGTACGCCAGTGGATGCTGATGGAGTACCTGACTGGTCGGGCACTCAGCTGGCTCGTTCGGCATGGGTCCGATCCTGCGCCCCGTCAACCCTGCTATCAACTAAATTCTCGACCACGTAGACCGCACCTGCTATCCGACCGCTGATGCGTGGTCGTTCATAGCGACGTTGACCCAACATCAACCGATGCCTCCTACGATCCTTCCCATTGCCCGACATCGCTGCCCCCCAGTCCACCAAGGACACCGCGGCGCTGATCATGACGGCGTCAGTACACAGTTGCACGACGCACCCCGAGGACGACCGCACATGCCGATGTGCGGTAAACGGCCAGCGGGGAAATCTCTCGTACTGATCCTTGATGATGAGCGATGGACAGTAAATGATTACTGCGGCCAGCCCCACGACTGTGCTTGACCTTGCTCATCGATCCATGTGACCGACGGGTGGAGCCAGTCACTGACACGTCGGCCTGAGTCCAGCGCCACCGCGACGTAGTCGGGGCCCCCGTGGGGGCTGGAGATTTTCATAGTAGAGATGGACAGGGCGTCCGAAGTCTTCTCGTCGGTGGCCTGGAATTTGTGGGAGCCGGCGGCGAAGAGCGCGAATGTGACACCAGGTTCGGTGCTGACGGCGAATCCCACCTGTGGGAGGTCCTCGGGCCGGATAGGGCCGCCCGCCATCAGGACCCGTTCGGAGCCGTCGGGGTTCAACGCCGAGAGGACGTAAGCGTTGCGGTCCCCGAAGTAGGCGTCCCGGATGGAGATCACGAACCGGTGCCCGTTCGCCGTGACCCACGCGCCTGCCTCACTTCCCGGCTTGCCTTCGCCGGCGGCCCAGACCAGTGGTGTCAGCGGTGTCCCTGACGCGGGCACCACTGCCTGGGCGACCCCGAAGCCGATCAGGCCTGTGGCGGCGACCCCAGCAAAGGTTGCTCGGCGGCGACGGATTGGCTGGACTCTGCGACCGATGGCCACCACGTCGCCGGGATCCACCTCGCGGGTAGGTATCTCGCTGTCGGTGAAGACGTGACGGACGAACTCTTCGACGTCAGTGCTCATGGACTTTTCCTTCACTCGAGATGGTTAACTGACGGAGCGCGGCGAGGCCACGCGAGGCGGCGGACTTCACTCCCCCGACCGACAGGCCCACCAGGTCGGCGGTCTGTCGCTCAGAGAGATCGACGCAGTACCGGAGCACGACGACCTTGCGTTGCTGATCGGGCAGTTGCGCGAGCAACGCCACCAGCTGATCCCGCTCCAGATGAGATGTATCCGCATCAACAATCACCTCGCGCAAAAACGGGCTGGGCA
>JBBSVB010000182.1:0-5503 GCA_038233875.1 Actinomycetales bacterium
ACGGTCAGCACTTGTACCGAGCCCGCTTGCACCGAAACCTCGGCAAGCTCCGGAACCTCTACGTCTTCCAACGCGCGCTCGTGAGCACGGGCCGCTTCCAGCCAGGACAAGAATCCGCCCAGGGTGGGACGGCCCGCGCTTGCCATGAACGCCGCGGCCACGTCGATGAGCGCGTCCAGGTGAGCCCGCGACCACCCCTGCGGTGTATCCGGGTCAGCCGCCACCTCCACGTCTAGCCCGATACTCCGCTCGGCTTCGACGAGAAGGTCCGGCAGCGGCATACCGACGAGGGCACGCAGCCCCGTGATGACGCCGCCAAGGGAGGAGAGCCGCCTGCGGGCGGTCGGCGTGAGGGTTTTGCCATTGGAGGAGGCCCAGCGCGCTGGGGGCAACTGGTCGATCGCCTCCCCCAGGCTCGGGCTCTCGTCCGGATAGTCGCTGACGAGGTGGCGTGCCCACGTCCATAACGCGTCAAGATCGGCAGCTCCCAACCGGCAGACGGGGCCGGTCAGCAGCCGAATCACCTGATCCCCACGGCTCGGATCGTGCACCGCCCACAACAGGGCGACCAAGTCCACCAACTCGGGGGCATTCAGCAGCCCCCCCAGCCCTACGACCTCAACGGGTAGATGCTCTGAGCGCAACGCCGCGACCACGATGTCGAACTGCGCACGGTTGCGACACAGCACCGCAGCGCTGGCACCGGTCCACGTCCCGTCCGCATCGAACCAACGCGATGCGATCCAGGTCGCCACCTCGCGGGCTTCGTCTCGGTGGGTGAGTGACCGTAGGGCGTGGACGCTACCCACACCGGCCCCAGGGGCGGCCTCAACCTTTTTGACCGGCACCGGGCTGGCGTGGCGCAGCGGCCCCGCGATCTCGTTGGCCACCGCAAGCACGGTGGCACTGTTGCGCCACGACGTGCTCAGCGACCGCACCGGACTCGGCGCGCGGACACCACCGGCGCGCAGCACTCCGAAGCGTTGCGGAAACCGGTTGAGCGTCGTCGCGCTGGCCCCGCGCCATGCGTAAATCGACTGGTGTGGATCCCCCACGGCCATGACCGGCACCCCGCGTGAGCCCCGCGCATCTGGGGTCCCTGCATGTGAGTTCTGCGCATCAGAAATCTGCGCGTCTGGGGCCCGCCCATCGGGACTTAGAGCAAAGAGTGACGACAGCAGCACCATTTGCGCCTCGGAGGTGTCCTGGAACTCGTCTAGCAGCACCGCCTTGTAGCGTGCTCGCTCGCTCGCGGCCACCGCTGGGGCATCGCGCGCCAGGGCGGCCGCGATCGCCATCTGGTCGCCGAAATCGACTTCGGATCGGGCTCGTTTAGCTTCGCGATAGGCCTTCACCAGCGGCACGATCATCGCCTGCCGCTCCAAGGTCCGGCCCACTTCGACGCCCGGTTTTGTAGGCCGTTTGCCGTCGCGCCCAGGCAGAGCGCTCGCGTATGCCGCTTGCGCACCTAGCCATTGCGCGACGGTGTCCGGGTCCACCAGGTGCTCACTGAGCTCACCTGAGAGGTCCAGCACTGCCCTGACGATCGTGCTTTCGGCACTGTCGGCGATGCCGGTCATATCACCCGCGAAGTTATGGACGATGTCGTGGGCGATCTGCCAGCACGCTGCCTCCGAGAGCACCGTGGCCTGCGGCTCGACGCCCACCCTCAGCCCGTGCTCAGCCACAATCCGCCCGGCGTAGGCGTGGTAGGTGGAGACCGTGGGAGCGAGCATGATCGTTGCGTCCTTACTCTCGCCGGGCGACCAGAGTCCGCTACGTCCGAGTCCGCTGAGTTTGCTACTCAAGCGCGAGGCCAGCTCGATCGACGCCTTGCGCGTGAACGTCAGCCCCAGCACCTCATCAGGTTTGACGTGACCGTTGGCCACCAGCCACAACACCCGTGCCGCCATAGTTTCGGTCTTGCCCGACCCGGCTCCAGCCACCACCAACATCGACTCCAACGGCGCTTCGATGATCTCGATTTGCTCGGGGGTCGGTGGCGGCGACTCGAGGGCGGTCGCGATCTGTGCGGCCCCGATCATCCGCGGTCTCCTTCGGGCTGCATCGGGCAACACGTCTTCACCACGCAGGTGCGACACCACGACCCAAGCGTGGCGGAAAACTGTGATCCCGCCATACCTTGGGCGGTACGTTCGACCAGATCATGGGCCCACTGCGGGTCGATGGACGTGTCCAGGGCAGGCTGGCGCTGCACCGAGACTGCTCTGTTGCCCGCCGAGCCCACATGCACCAGCGCCGCGCCATCGCTTCGAGGCCCGTCGCCGGTCATCTCACTGAAGCCCCCTTCGGAGAGCGCCACTTGGTAGGTCGCCAACTGCGGGTGCGTGTCGATCTGATGAGCAGCCGGTTTAGATGTGCCGGTCTTGAGGTCGATCACCACGAAGGATCCATCGGCTGCTCGCTCGAGACGATCCACCCGCCCAACAATGCGGGCCCTACCCACCTCGACCGCGGTTGCCACCTCGACTCCGACCAGTTCACGCTCTTGCTCGGCCATCAATTCCCGATAGGTCACGAAACGACCCATCATGTCGTGCGCAAGATCTCGCGCCCGCGCCGAAACCCACGACTGGTCTTGGCGCAACTCGCCCCACCGCTCATCCAGCAGGCTGATCAAACTCTCCAGTGAAGCCTGTGGGTGCTCGGCGACGATGTCGTGCACTAACGTGCCCACCGAGGCGGACAACGTCGAGGGAGCGTCGCCACCATGACTGGTCAGGAGCCAGCGCAGTTCGCAGTCGGTGAAGGACTGGACCTTCGAAGGCGAGACCGGCACCGACCCATCCGGCACGCGATCCGCGTCCGTTGAGGGCTCGCGGCCGTCCAACCACGAGGAGGGATCGGCCCACGGGACCGACTCGCGCGCAAGGCGAACCAACTGCTGGGCGAATACGTCCCTGGCCACGGTGTTCTTCTCGCGATGTGCCAGCACCAAGTCTTGCCGCAGTTGCGCGACGACTCCTCGCAGCGTCAGGCGCGCCGGGACACTCACCCACGACCGTTGCTCTACATCCGGGTCGATGAGGTCCAGGTACACCGACGGCTGGTCGTCCACACTGGCGACCGCCGTGACCAACACCCGGTCTCGGGACCGGGTAAGCGCCACGTAGAACTGGCGCAGTTCGTCGTTCCACACCTGGTTGTGCGCCGAACGTAAGCCTTCCGGGCCGTCGATGGACCGGCCACCGAGCACCTCCACCAGAGCTTCTGCACCCAGCAAACTACCGCGCAGGCGGAGGTTGGGCCATACCCCTTCTTGGACTCCGACCACCGCGACGAAGTCCCACTCCCGCCCGGCAGCGGCCTGAGGTGTCAGCACGCTGACCTCTTGGGCTCGGACCCCGCGATCCGCCAACGAGTCGGGTGCCACCTCTTGACCCCTCAGGTGAGCCGCGAAAACTCCCAGATCGGCCCGACCCAACCGATGCGTGTAGTCCTGCGCGGCGTCGAAGAGGGCGATCACGGCGTCCAGGTGGCGGTCCGCATGGGCACCGGCCACACCCCCAGCCAGGGCCGCCCGCTCCCATAAGCTGGCCAGCCCGGTCGCCTGCCACATCGACCACAGCACCGTATGTGCGGTCACCGGCTTCGAGGTCTCGAGCGCTGCCGTTCGCCCTGCCCACAACACGCCAGCCACACGTGCCAACGGCTCAAGGTCGGACTCCCCCGGGGAATCATCGACGAGCCAGGCCCGATCCAGAACCCACTGCCCCATCAATTCGTCCACGCTGCGCGCGGGGCCATCAACGTCATCCAGTGGTGCGGCCCGACGCACCGCCCGCCGCAGGCGGCGCATTGCGACGGGGTCCGCCCGGCCCATCGGCGAGGTCAGCAACTCCACGATCTCGTCGTCGCGCAGACTTGTTCGCTCTCCCTTGGCCCAGCCCACGACCATGTCGAAGGCGGCCAATATCGGGGCTGCCGCCGGGTCGAAAGCCAGCGGCACCCCCGAGAGCCCGGCGTGCACCGGCACCCCCGCCATGCTCAGGGCCCGTCGCACCGCATCGTGCTGGCTGCCCGAGCGAGCAATGACCGCCATCTGTGACCACCCCAGGCCATCGATAACGTGAGCACGGCGCAACCGATGAGCGACCAACTCTGCCTCTTGGCCGGGAGTGTGGGTGACCGCAATCTCGACCGAGCCGCGGCTGCTCGCGGATATGGACGTCGCTGAGGACGTAGACATAGACGTGGACTTGGAGGTGGGATGACGGTGACTCACCGCAGTGCTCACCCCGATCCGATCCGCTGCTCGTCCGCTGAGCTCGGCCAGCGCCTCCGGCAGCCGGTGGTTCGTCCCCAACACCAAGTGCTGCGGCCGGGGTCGTTGGGTGAGTGTCGCGCGAAGCATCGCCAGCTCATCGGCTACCTCCACAAAACGGTGGGGCAAGGCCCCACGGAACCCCTGCACCACAGCGTCGCCGTCGCCTAGCAACGCGATCCGCATACCGGCGTGTTGCACACTCGTCAGCAGCGTGGCAGCCGAAGCACTTAATTCTTGAGCATCGTCAACCACCAGCAGGCCAAGGTGCGCGGTGAGGGCCGCTCGCATCGCGGGGTCGTCTTCCAGCGCGGCCGAGGCAGCCACGCAGATGTATGCCGGGTCGAAAGCCCCCGGCGACGCCAGCGCTGTGACCTGCTCGTATTCACTGAGCACATCTGCGGCGGCGTGCCACTGCGGGCGGCGGTGCGTCTGCGCCAACTCCTTCAGGGTCGTGGCGTCAATACCCTGCTCGACGGCGCGCATCAGCAGGTCGCGCAACTGGCCGCGAAACCCTCTGGTGCTCAGCGCTGCCGTCATGTCCTGCGGCCACGGCGGCATCGGGGCTTCTCCGTCGGCATGACCCTGAAGCAGATCGCGAATAATCGCGTCTTGCTCGGCACCGGTCAGCAGCCGGGGCACGGGCTCACCCCGAGAGGCCGCCGCCTGCCGCAGGATCGAGAACGCTAGCGAGGATGCCGTGGACACCAGGGGTTCAATCCGGGTTTGCGTGACGTGGGCGTTCAGGCGCGCACTGACGGCAGCGGCGGCGACTCGAGTCGGAGCCAACAGCAGCACGGCGTCAGGCGAGCCGCCGCCGGCCACGAATGACGACACCAACGCCTGCGCCGTGTGGCTCTTTCCCGTCCCTGGTGCCCCGGCGACCACGACGACGCCGGGAGCGCCCCCCAAGACGGCAGCCACGACCGCCTCTTGCGACGGGTCGAGCTCCGTCGGTGCGTCGAGCCGAAGGCCCGCAGTAGGAGGGGAGGTCATGGGCACATCAGATCAGGTGCCACTGACGAACCTTCGCGATGTACCGCCCGGCACGGCCCTAGCGTGGCGCGAGTCTGTTGATGCCGCATACTGGCAAACCCGCCGGGAACTGCCCAGCGCCTATGCAGGAGGTCAGCTGTGGAAGTACGTGTCGGAATTCGCAACATCGCCCGTGAGCTCACGTTCGAGTCCAACGAATCCGCCGAGAAGGTCCTGGCAGCA
>JBBSVB010000183.1:0-5494 GCA_038233875.1 Actinomycetales bacterium
GGCTGGCCGAACGCGCTGCTTTCCGGGCGCGAGGGAACGGGTGAAGGCTCGGGTCCGCTGCGTTTCGTCTCCGGTGCCTCCGGTGGACAGTTGCTGGCGCAGGCCACGCTGACCGGGGGGCCGGTGCTGCTCGCCGCAATCGGTGGTGCGCCGAGTGAGGTCACGGTGCTGTTTGCCGGCCTGGCGATCTTCCGCGCTCCGTACACGTTGGCCCTTGGGCTGGTCTCGGCGCTGACGGGTCGGTTGACCCTGATGGTGCAGCGGACTCGATGGGTAAGGCTCTCTCGGATCCGTCGGGCGGTGGCGCTCGCGACCCTGATCCTCGTGATCGTGGCTGGGACGGGGGGCGCCTGGCTGGGACCACCGGTGATGGAGATCGTCTTCGGCGACGGCGTGCGGCTCGGGTCGGGCCAAGCCGGGCTCATCGCGGTCGGCACCGTCCTAGCGATGGCCAACCTGGTGGTGACCCTGGGACTCCTTGCGCGAGATCGAGCCGGGGTCGTCCTGGCGTGCTGGGCGATCGGCATACCGGTGGGGGCGTTGGCGCATCTGCTGGCCGGAGGTGATGCCTTGACCAACACGTGTTGGACGTTCGTCGCGGTGGAGGCCGTGGCGTTCGTGGCGTTGATCGTCAGTGAAGCGCGCTCAGACCGCCTTGTCGGCGGACAGGAACACCGAGGAGCCAAAGGGTAGGTCGCGACGAGCCAGCACGCGGGCTTCCGCGCTGGACAGACCCAGGAACACCCGCTCCACGGCCGACGGCACCTCGGGCAGCTTTCCGCCCGGATCATTGCTGGGCCGGAGTCGACGGGCGACGCGTTCGGCCACGAAGAACGGAAAGACCCCCGCGAAGCCATAACTGGCGCGGCGGACCGCGTAGCCCGCCTCTTCCACTGCTCGCACCAAAGTGGTCCGGGTATAGCGCCGGTAATGGCCGGCGCGCACGTCGTGGTCCGTCCACGCCCACTGGTAGGCAGGCACGGAGATCAACAGCCTCCCGCCGGGCACGAGCACTCGGGAAAACTCCGCCAGCACGTCGGAGTCTGGCTCGCAGTGCTCGATGACGTCGAACGCACAAACGAGGTCGAACGACGCGTCAGCGAACGGCAACGCCAACGCGGAGGCACATACCCCCGTGCCCGACCGCAGCCCGCGGGGGTCGACGTCGAGCGCGGCGTGCTGCGGGGCCCGCAGCCACGACACGCTGGGCCCGTCGGCACTGCCCACGTCAAGCAGCCGCGCAGGATGGCCGACCTGGTCACCAAGGGCGGCCCGCAACAACTCCGAGCGGGCGCGATACCACCAGTACGTGGGTTGCTCGATCGAGGCCGATCCCGGCTGTCGGGTGATCACCGAGCGTCTCGCAAGGCAGCCACCAGGGCGCTGCTCACTCGGTCGGTGTCGCCCTCGGACAGGGTGTTGTAGAACGGCAACCGAAGCAGTCGTTCGCTGACGTCCGTAGAGACGGGGCACTCGGTGGGTCGGGCGGCGAAGCGTCGACCGCCGTCGGAGTCGTGCAACGGCACGTAGTGGAACGTGGTCTGGATGCCCTGGTCACGGAGCAACTTCATGACCGCTGGACGGATGTCGGCATCGGGCAACAGCACGTAGAACAAGTGGTATGCCGGTTCGCACCCCGGTCGAATGACCGGCAACTGCAGGCCGAGGTCTGCGGCCGGTTCGGCTAGGGCCGCGGCATATCGCTCGAAGACTCCTCGGCGACGAGCCTGGATCGAGGCGGCCGCCTCCAACTGTCCGAAAAGGTAAGCGGCGAGCACGTCCGACATCCCGAAGGAAGAGCCCGTGTCGCGCCACGAATACTTGTCGATCTCGCCGCGAAAGAATGCCAACCGGTCCGTTCCCTTGTCGTAGAGGACCCGAGCCCGCGCGACGTCGCGGGCCTCGTTGAGCAGCAACGCTCCGCCCTCACCGCACACGATGTTCTTGGTCTCGTGGAAGGATAAACTGGCGAAGCGACCGAAGCTGCCGAGGGGCTGACCGCGGTAAGACCCAAAGAGCGCGTGGGCGGCATCTTCGATGAGCACCACGTCCGGCCGGTCGGCCAAGACACGGTGGATGCCGTCGAGGTCGCAGGCCACCCCCGCGTAATGGACCATGACCACCGCCCTGACCGAGTCGTCGAGCAGCTCGCCGAGGTGATCGGGGTCGATGCCAAGGGTGACCGGCTCGATGTCACAGAACACGATCTTCGCGCCGGTCCGGGCGAAGGCCAATGCGCTGGTGGTAAACGTGAACGAGGGCACGATGACCGTGTCACCCGGCCCGAGATCAAGCAACATGGCACTGAGCTCCAGGGCCGTCGTGCACGACGTTGTCAGCAGGACCTCGGTGGCTCCGGTGCTTTGCTGCAGCAGCCCGCCTGCCTTCGCGGAGAAGGACCCTCCGGAGGACCCGTGCCCACCCGCCATCGCCTGCAGGACGTAGTCGCGCTCGTGGCCGGCCAGTTCGGGCCGGTTAAACCTGATGGCGGTCATCCGGGCTCACGAACGGGCCAGGGCAGCTCGCGACCCACGAGTTCGGTCAGGGCCGCGTCGCTGTCGGCGTAATACTCCCGAAGGTCGGCCACCAGTCGGCCATCGAGCGGCTCATCCGCGGCCCGGCTCGCGTTGGCCCGGGTCGAGGCTCCGCTCGGCCAGAAATTCTCGTCCACACCGAGCCAACGGTAGAGCGCCGCGAGACGGGACGGGTCGGCGTGCAACTCCTCGAGGAACTGGACATGCACGTCGAAACGCTCGGTCCACCGGACCAACTGATCGGCATAACGGCCCCGGGTGACGTAGGCGAACGGTGACACCGAGGAGCGGGTGCGGTCCCACGGTCTCGGGTGACGAAGGTCCCCGCGCAGTGCCTCGTTCAACGGTCGCTCTTCCAGGCCGTGCTGGACACTGAACTTCCAGTTGGACACGGCTCGCGCAAGAGGATCCCGGAGCTGGACCACGATCTGCACGCGGCCGAGCGTCGCTTCGATGCGGGAGGGGGCGTGCGGTGACTCGAGATAGGACGTGCTCTTCTCGCCCCGTGCGTGCTGGCTCGTGGCGTGATCAAAAAACGCCGCACGATAGTCCTCGCGGCTCATCGGCTTTTCGCGCAGGAACGCTTTGGGTTCGGGCCGGCCGGGACGGGCCATCGCGATGTCCGGGTGCTCGGCCAGCACGTCGTGCAGCCAGGTCGTGCCCGAACGCTGTGCCCCGATAACGATGAAGTGGTGGCTCATACACCGGCCCTGCGCACGACATGGAAGGAGGCGTCGTGGCTCACGGTGGTGAGTGTCCGGACGACGTATTCGCCGATCATCGACAACAGCGCGATGATCACGCCGGCGAAAAGAGAGAGCAAAACCATGATCGAGGTCCACCCGGGCACGGCCGTCTCGGTGACCAGAGCGCGGATGACCAGGAAGCCGCCGAGCAGGAAACTCAAGCCCGAGACGGCGAAGCCGAGCAGAGCAGCGAAGCGCAACGGCCAGGAGCTGTAGCTGAACAGGATGGTCAGGACCAAGGCAAGGATCCGAGCGAGGGTGTAGTTGCTCTTGCCGACCGGGCGTGGGTCGTGTCGGACTCGGACGTTGGCGCGGTCCCTGGACATCAAGAGCGCCTGGCCGGTGATGTACGGGTATGCCGTGCGGGAGCCGACAATGCGGTCGACCACGTCCCGCCGCAAGATGCGGAAGTTGGAGACCACGAGGTCAGGTGGTTGGCCGAAGACGCGCCGGTTGATTCGGCCGATCAGCATGCTCCCGAGTCGACGAGTGCCGCCGCCTTGCTTTTGCTCGAACTGCCCGAAGACCACCTCATGGCCGCCGCGGATCGCCGTGTCGATCAGGATCAGCGCCTGGTCCGGAGGGTTTTGCAGGTCGTCGTCCATGGTGATGACGTAGTCGCCGGTGGCCTCGGTGAGGCCGGCGAGGTTGGCGTAGTGCTGCCCGTAGTTCTTCATCAGATCCAGCGCCACCACCCCAGGAGTTGCCTCGGCACGCTCGGAGATCACCCGCCAACTGTCGTCGGGGCTGCCATCGTTGATGCAGATCAGCTCGAAGTCCAGGCCGGCCTCGGTGAAGGTCTTCACCACCTGGTCGATCGTGGAGCCAACGATGTCCTGGCTGTTGTAGACGGGCATGACGATCGAATACCGAAAACTCACGGGATCGCTCGACACGGGCATATCCGGGATGGTGTCACGCTCGCTCACGGGTCGCTCGCCAGAATCGCGCTCATCTGGGAAAGTCGCTCCTCGCCGAGTTTACGGTCGGCATACCAGTCGACGCCTGCGGTCGTCCCGATCCGGCGGTAGCTGCGCGCTAGGACGGGGTGCACCCAGTCGTACCGACTCGGATAATCCAAGGTGACGAACGTCGGCCGTCGTTCTTCGAGGTCGGCGGCGATCCCAGCCAGGCCCCCGGGTTCGGTGGCGTCGACGTAGTCATCCAGGCCCTGAAGAAACATCTGATGCCGGATCGGGTTTTTCAACTTTCCGAACACCAACGGTTGTGGGCTCCCGATCGACTGCACGGTGACATCCGGCCCACCGGCTGCCAGCACCGCGTTGGTCTCTGCCCGCATCGGCTCGAGGACGTCCGGGCGAGCGGCCCACGCGGTGGCTCCGGCCGACACCGAGACCACCACCACGTATGCCGTCGCCAGGGAGACGACGCGGCGAACCGGCATGCGGCGGCTGGCCGCCCCGAGCGCACCCGCTAGCCCGGCGGCGGCGAGAGGAACGACAAAGACGGCGTCGGCCCATCCGTTGAAGACGTAGATGGACCAGCCAAGGGAAGCCAAGGTGGCCGCACCGACCCCGACCACGGTCCGTCCGGCGGGGTCGGTCGCGCCGCGATAACGCCAGGCGAGCATCAATGAGCTCCCCAGGCCGGCCAACAGCAGCCACAGCGACCAACCCCAGGCGCGAAGCATCTCGTTCGGGAGCGCCGTGACAAAAGTGATCAGTCCGACCTGGCTGGTGCTGGTGGCGTTGACCCGGAGGAAACCCTCGAAGAACGCATCGAGTGAGCCGACCAGGACGAAGTAACCGACCACCACGGCTGTGGCCGCGATTCCTCCGGCGGCGAAGCGGGCCCAGGCGCGCAGGATGGCGCGCCAATGAATCGACCACGGAGGCTCCTTCGCAGCGATCAGCGCCGCGGCCAAGCAGAGCCAGAACGCCGGCTGCCAGGTCAGTGTGGCCAGCGCGGTGGCGACGCCGGCCCAGGCCCAGCGCCGGTACACGATGGCGAGGAGTGCACAGACCACCAGCAGCATCATCGTCGTCTTCTCGCGGGGGCCGCCGCCGGCATAGAGGACAACGGCGCGCGAAGCGAGCAGGGTGGCTGCCGCAACCGCCCCGGCGGCTCGACAGCCGAACATTTCTCGGCCCAGCAGATAAGTGAGCCACACAGCAATGACACTCAGCACCATCATCATCACGCGCATCGTGAGCAGATCGTCGGTGCCGATCGCCCGGGCGATCATTGCCCCGA
>JBBSVB010000184.1:0-5489 GCA_038233875.1 Actinomycetales bacterium
AAAATGGTGAGTGACCCGCCTTCTTCGATGTTGCGCGCTGCGCCGAAGAAGCGCTTCGGCGGGTAGAGGGCACTGGAGTCAACACCACCAGAGAGGATGCGGCCACTTGCGGGGGCCGCCAAGTTGTAGGCACGGCCCAAACGGGTGATCGAGTCGAGCAGGACGACGACGTCGCCGCCCATCTCCACCAGACGCTTGGCGCGCTCGATGGCCAACTCGGCCACCGTCGTGTGGTCCTCAGCCGGCCGGTCGAAGGTCGACGCAATGACCTCACCCTTGACCGTGCGCTGCATATCCGTGACCTCTTCAGGACGCTCGTCCACCAGGACGATCATCAAGTGGGCTTCGGGGTTGTTGGTCGTGATCGCGTTGGCAATCGACTGCAACACCAGCGTCTTACCGGCCTTGGGCGGGGAGACGATCAAGCCTCGCTGGCCCTTACCGATGGGCGCAATCAGGTCGATGATGCGCGTGGTGAGGTTCTTGGCGTCGGTCTCTAGACGCAGACGTTCTTGCGGGTAGAGCGGAGTCAGCTTGCCGAACTCGGGGCGCTGCTTCGCGTCCTCGGGCGACATGCCGTTGATGCTGTCCAGGCGTACTAGGGCGTTGAACTTGCCACGGTTGTGCTTGCCGCCGCCTGCCGGGGTGACTTCGTGCTCGCCAGACCCGGGGGCCTTGATGGCACCGGCGACGGCGTCACCCTTGCGCAGCCCGTTGCGGCGGACCATGCCCATCGGCACGTAGATATCGGTTGCACCCGGCAGGTAGCCCGTGGTGCGGATGAAGGCGTAGCTGTCGAGCACATCGACGATACCGGCCACGGGGACGAGCACGTCTTCTTCGGAGTAAGTGTCCTGCTCGTCCTGGTAGTTCTCGCGACCGCCACCCTGAGGGTTCCCAGGCGTGCGGCCCCCTCGCTTGTTGCGCTCGCGGCCACGCTGACGGTTACGCCGACGTCCGCTGCGGTCGTCGTCCCCACCGCCGCGATTGTCGTCCCCACGGTTGTCATTACTACGGTTGTCATTACTGCGGGTGTCGTTGCCACGGTTGTCATTGGACCGGTTGTCATTGGACCGGTTTTCGTTGCCCCGATTGTCTCCCCCGGAGTTAGCGCTCCGGTTCTCGCTACCCCGATTGTCACCGCCAGCATTGTCGTTGCCCCCACTATCTCCACTGGTGTTCTTGCCTCGGTTGTCATTGCCACGGTTGTCGTTGTTCCGTTGGCCCCCGTTGCGTTGGTCGTTACCCCGACGGTCGTTCCCCTGTGAGTCGTCGCCAGAAGTGGTGCCAGCGTCGCTGCGCTCGCGGTTTCCGTTACGCGGTGCCCGGGCGGAAAAGATCGTCTCACCGTTAGTCGATGTCTCGTGTGCGGCCGGGGCCTGCACGGAGGCGCTCACCCCCGGGGCGATTGCCCCCGTGGTGACCGCCGTGGCCTGCGGAGCGGAGCCGCGATGATTCTGACTCGATGTCGATGCTTCTGCCTTCGGCGAGGATCCCCCGCGGGCGTTGCGAATGGCCGAGACAAGATCCGCCTTACGCATTTTCGAGTTTACCGATAGGCCCATTCCCCCGGCCAGGCTTTGCAGATCAGCAAGACGCATTGCGCTCAGCGAGCTTGTCTTGGCGTTTGCCACAACGTCAGTGGTTTCAGTCACAGAGATTCCTTCTTTGTCCATCTGTTCGGGTACGGCCGAAGCAGAGGTCATCAGTGGACAGCGCTTGAGCGCCGCTGGATGTGCTGTTCAGGACCGTGGGTGTATCGCTGCCGACGACGCGCTTCTATCTGAAATGAGTAACCCAGAGAGAGATTGTCAACGGAATTCGCGATGCGCCCGTGGGGCCTAACTCGCGATCGGGCATTAGATGCTCCGACGTGCCCCTTGAGGCGTGTGTCACAGTATCACTCAGAAATGCTGCGTGCTGCATTGACCATATCGCCCAGCACGGCCGACGCCGTCTCGGGTCCGCCCGCCCCTGCGCCGTGCATACGCAGGGACCCGGCGAATTCCGCTTCGATGACGACTTCGTTGCGGCCCTCGCGCGTCTGGGCCAACGGATTGTCGGCCCCAAGGCTCACTGGGCGCACCGCCAATTCGATGTTGGGGTTATCGGGGTCGCCACTGGCCCACGCGGAAGCGAGCAACTTGATGACGTGACCGGCTCCGGCCGCCGCCTCGAAGTCTGCGTCGCTCAGATGCGAGATCCCCCGGCGCTTGACGTCCGACATCGCAACATCAACACCCCAGGCGAGTCGGGCCAAAATCACAATCTTGGCGGCAGCGTCAATGCCTTCGAGATCTTCGCTCGGGTCTGCTTCCAGATATCCCAATGCGCCAGCCTGCTCGACCGCTTCGGCGAAGCCCATGCCGTGACGAGCCACCATGTCTAGGACGTAGTTGGTCGAGCCGTTCACAATGCCGCTGATGGAGGTGATGCGATCCCCAGCGAGCGCATCACGCACGACCCGGACGATCGGCACGGCGGCCACCACGGCGGCTTCGTAGTCGAGGGGGACACCGTGCTCGGCGGCGATGGCATGCAGATGCGGACCAGCGGCAGCAATGAGTTGCTTGTTCGCAGTCACCACCGGTTTGCCTGCGCGCAGGGCCTGCTCGATCAGCGATTGGGCCGGCTCGATGCCCCCCATGACCTCGATCACGATGTCTGCACCGTCAATCAGTGCTGATGGGTCTTGGGTGAGGACATCACGAGAGACCACGCCCAGATCCCGCGGCTTAGCGGCGTCGCGGACGGCGATTCCGGCCAACTCGAGCGGGCGGCCGATGCGCTTTTCGTACAATGCGGCCCGGGACACGATGGCCCCAGCCACAGCCGTGCCTACGGTGCCGCAGCCAAGCAGGGCCACGGATAAGGGTGTCTGCGTCATGGTTACATCCGTTCCGGGGCGGAAACGCCCAACAAGTCAAGGCCGTTGGCAAGCACTTGCCGGGTCGCGTTGTTGAGCCACAGACGAGTCCGGTGAAGGTCGGTGATCGCTTCGGTGGCATCCATCGGACGAACACGGCAGTCGTCATACCACTTGTGGTATCGACCGGCTAGGTCCTCAAGGTAGCGAGCCACGCGGTGCGGCTCACGAAGTGATGCGGCTTGGGCGACGATCCGGGGGAAGTCGCCCAAGATCGCCAGCAGCGCAGCCTCCGCGGCGTGGGACAACAGGCTGGGGTCGAACCCATCTGCCGTCGCAATACCATCGTCGATGGCTAAGCGATTCACGTTGCACGTCCGTGCGTGGGCGTACTGCACGTAGAAGACGGGGTTGTCGTTAGTGCGTTGACGCATTGCCTCGCCATCAAGGTCCAACGGCGAGTCGGCCGGATAGCGCGCCAACGAATATCGAATCGGGTCGGGGCCAATCCATTCCAGCACGTCGGCGAGGTTGATCGCGTTCCCGCGACGCTTACCCATTCGCTCGCCGGAGATATTAATGAGTTGCCCGATCAGCACCTCGATATTGACCTCTGGGTCATCGCCCGCGCAGGCTGCGATGGCTTTGAGCCGGTTCACGTAGCCGTGGTGATCGGCGCCCAGCATGTAAACCTTGGCGGGATAGCCACGGTCCTTTTTGTTCAGGTAGTAGGCCGCGTCGGACGCAAAGTACGTCGGCTCGCCATTGGCGCGCAGCAACACTCGGTCCTTATCGTCGCCGAAATCTGTGGTGCGCAGCCAGATGGCGCCATCCTGATCGAAGACGTGTCCTTGATCGCGCAGACGCTGCACGGCATCGGCCACGGCGCCAGAGTCGTGCAACGACTTCTCCGAGAACCACACGTCGAAATGCACAGAGAACGCGCTGAGCGTGTCCTTGATGGACTGGATCTGCAGGCTGGCGCCCTGGCTCCGGGCCACCGCCACCGCTTCCTCGGTAGGCAGATCGGACCAGCCAGGGCTCTGTTCATCCAGTTGCGCAGCAAGGGCGTCGATGGAGGGATTGCTGTATCCCCCGTCCGGCGCCTGCTCACCTCGAGCCGAGGCAAGGATGGAAGCGCCGAACTTGTCCATCTGCGCCCCAGCGTCATTGAAGTAGTGCTCGGAGGTGACGTCGGCTCCGTTGGCCTCCAGCAAGCGACGCAGCGAGTCGCCCAGCGCCGCCCACCGGGTGTGCCCCAGGTGAAGGGGCCCCGTCGGGTTGGCTGACACAAATTCGAGGTTGATGACTTCGTCGGTCATCGAGTCGTTGCGGCCGTATGCTGCGCCGGCTTCGACGATGTTCTTGGCCAGCGTTCCGGCGCTGGCGGCTTCAAGGGTGATGTTGATGAATCCCGGGCCGGCTACGTCAGCTTTGGCCACACCTGGCGCCTCGACCAGTTTCGCGACCAGCGCCTCAGCGACCGCGCGTGGCGGCATACCGGCCTGCTTGGACAACTGCAACGCGACGTTCGTCGACCAATCGCCGTGCTCGCGGCTGCGGGGGCGCTCGACGCGCACCTCCCCGACCACGGTCGCGGGAAGGTCACCAGCCTCGGTGGCCTGCGCCAGGGCATCTCGGATCGCTTCGGCAAGTTGCTCGGGAGTCACCCGCGGAAGTCTAAGCGCCAGCCGCCACGCGCTTGGTCTTGCTGCGGTGGCGGACCGCTGAGGCGGTAACGATGAGGGCGACGGCCCCCGCCGCAAGGGACACCAAGGATGATTGCGGCTCGTCAGTGGCGCGCGCGATGGCGATCCACATCAAACCCCAGGCCATCGCGGCAGCGACCGCATACCGGCCACCCAACTGGCGGGCGAAGACCTCACCTAAAACGGCCACGACGACCAACACGGCCACCGCGACAAGGTCGCTCACGAACGCGCCTGGATCGATACCGCTGGAGACCAGCGCAGCCGTGACGTTCGCGCTGGTGGCCACCGCCACCCAGCCGAGATAGAGGCCAAAGGTCCCATCGATGATGATCCGGTCGGCAAGCGACGGCTCCCTGTGCGCTGTCAGCACGCTGAGCAGGACGCCGAGGACTAAGGCCAACGCAGCGATGACCCCGACGCTGACCCAAATCCAGCCCTGTTGGGTGACCAGCAGCCATGAGGCGTTGAGCACCATAGACACCGCCGCGAGATAGCCGATGCGTCGGTGCACGGCACGGGTGGCCTGGCTGGGAAGCCACTGCCAGATCGTGTATACCGACAGCCCCAAGTAGATCACCGACCAGATGGAGAAGGCCGGGCCTGCAGGCGCCAACAACGACGCGTCGGCAGCCAGCGCTCCCCCGGAAGATTCTTCGACCCGCGTGCCGAGCACGCCCACGCCCACGCCGAATAACGTGCCCACCACGCAGAAAACTTCGGACACCGTGACGGTTACCTGCCGGACGCGATCGCTGGTGCTCACCGAAGCCATGCCGCAACCCTAAACTTCGATGCGATGACACGGCATACCAACTGCTAACCTCAGTCGCTGTTGCCCCCGTAGCTCAGGGGATAGAGCACCGCCCTCCGGAGGCGGGAGCGCAGGTTCGAATCCTGCCGGGGGCGCAACA
>JBBSVB010000185.1:0-5456 GCA_038233875.1 Actinomycetales bacterium
CGTAATCATCACCGCGAAGCGATCGTGACCGACATCTGCTCGAGCTGGGTCTAGCCCGAGCTGGGTCTAATACGGGTAGGTGCGAGGCAACTCTCGGCGAGCTTGCAGTTGGCGCTGAAGCAGGAGATGGCGGTGCCGGTTCAGAGCGGCCATCACCGACGGGCCCGGGTTTGTGGCCTGCGTGAGTTCGTGGTGCTCGGTGGGGTCCTCGATCATGTCCCACAACAGTTCGCGTCCGTCGTCGTGCACCACGTAGTGATGGGTCGATGAGCGCACTGACGTCCATCGCTCGTGCTCGGTGATCGCGATGTCGAGCCGGCTCAGCGGCTTGCCAACGGACGATCCGAGGCACCCCAAAGCATCCAAACGCCATTGATCGGTATGCAGAATCAGGGGGTCATGTGCCTGAATCTGATCTGCGTCGGGACGAGCGCCAGCGCCAGGACCAGACCCGTAGCCAGTCAAAGCTCAAGATGCTTGAAGCCCTTCCACGAGCGGGAGCAGTTGCGCGTGTCGTCTGAGCTGTTCGCCGCTTAGGACCGATCAGCCGATACCTCTTGCTGTAACTCAGGTATGCCGCAAGTAGCTGGGCCTCGAGCGTCAGCGTCCTGCCACAGTCAGCTAGCTATGGTGAGGCGCCGGACGATCAGTTGGTTAATGCTGATCTGCTCTTCAGCCGCGTCCTGAGCGAGACGTCGGTGTAGTGATTCGCCAACCCGCAGATTGAACTTTCCGGAGTAATGGCGCTCCGATATGGGTGATGGGACCACCTCGCTGTGCTCTCGCATGTCGGTGACCGTCTCGGTGATGACGCTTTCCAGGCCAGCAAGGGCGTCGACCTGCGTATCGGCGAGCCAGGATAAAGAAGGAAACTCGAGGCAGGTCGCGACGAACTCTTCGTCTTCGGCCGACCAGGTCACGCGGTATGTGTAGTGGGAGATGTCGATGGACTGGGTGGTCTGCATTAGGTGCGCTCCTTCTTGTCGATTGCGGCCAACGCTTGGCGTACCTGGTAAGCCTTTGTCGTCGTGGGTGGGCCGAAGTGGTGTTGGCAAACCTTGTACAGGTCCTGGTAGCGCGCGTTCTTAGGGCTATCTCGCATCTTTGAGATGAGTCTGTCGACGGACACCACGCGTAAATGGTACTGCGGGTAATACCACTATTGCAAGAACTCGATTGCTTATTCGTCGCCGCTGACAACGCGTCTAGTACGGGTACGTGCGAGGCAACGCTCGGCGAGCTTGTAGCTGGCGCTGAAGCAGGAGATGGCGGTGCCGGTTCAGAGCCACCAGGACCGACGGGCTGGGATCTGGCGACTGCACCAACTCGCGGTGTTCGGTGGGGTCCTCGACCATGTCCCACAGCAGTTCGCGGCCGTCTTCGTGGACGACGTAGTGATGGGTGGATGAGCGCACCGAGGTCCACCGTTCGTGCTCGGTGATCGCGATGTCGAGTCGATCCAGCGGCTCGCCATGAAGTGAAGGCAGCAGCGACTGACCCTGAACGTCAGGCGGCACGGGAATGCCCACAGCCTCCAACACCGTGGGCACGATGTCGATCAGCTCGACGATGTCCTCGACCCGCCGCCCCGGCCCAGCCACCCCAGCGGGCCAGCGCATCACCAGGGGCACCCGAGCAACCGGGTCGTCCGCCGGATAGCCCTTGGCCAAGCGGAGGTGGTCACCGAGCCACTCGCCGTGGTCGGACACCAGGACCACGATGGTCCGGTCGGCCCGCCCCAGCCTCTCGAGACCGTCGAGGATGCGGCCGATGTGGTGATCGAGCTCGCTGATGGCCGCGAAGTACCCGTGCTTGATCGCGCGCAACCGGTCGTCGGTGAGTTGCGTATTCGGTTGCTCAGCACGCTCGCCATCATCTAGCGCAGGCAGCGGCAACTCGGCCGGGTCGTACAGATCCAAGAAGCGTTGCGGCACGTAAAACGGTGGGTGCGGGGCGAAGAAGTTGGCGATACACATCGATGGCTGCCCAGGCGCCAGCGCCCCGAGGTGGCCCAGCACGCTCGTGGCCACCCACGCCGTGTGGGTCAGCGACTCGTCGGCGCCAAACGGGTGCGGGCCATCGAAATCTTCACGCGGTCCATCGTCGGGGTGCATGACGCGAGGGTCGAGACCCATCATCTTTTGCCACTGCGCGGCGGCCGGTGGCAGGCCAATCGAGATGTGATCCACCGCCGCCGGGTCCACCGACCGCACCCACGCGCGGTAGTCGTCCTCGTAGACCCCGGGCTCGTCACTGAGTTTGAGCACGTCGAAGCCGTAGTCGGGGTGGGGCGTGGCGTGGTCGCGATTGGCATGCGGTTGAACGTGCAGCTTGCCTAGGTTCGCCGTCCGCCACCCGCGTCGCCCCATGACGGTGGCCAGCGTCGCCACGTCGATCGGCACCGGGACGCCCATCGAGGTGATGCCGAGCGAGGAAGGGTAGCGGCCGGTGAGCATCGAGACCCGGCTCGGCATCGACACCGGCGACTGCACCACCGCGTGGTTAAAGTGCACGCCTTGCGCGATCAGTCGGTCAACGTTGGGCGTCAATACAGGTGATCCGAGGCACCCGAGTGCATCAAAACGCCACTGATCGGTATGCAGAATCAGCAGGTCGGGCGCCTGGGTCCGGTGTGCGCCGGCCCCAGCACCAGCCACGTGGTCGGGTGCGCTCAAGACGCTTGGGTCGCGACGAACTCAACGGTCGATTGGCGAACCGTCAGCCGGGGCGGGCGGCGGACCGGGTGCGTCTTCACCGGGCCACCAGCCAGGGTGCTGATGATGGCTTCGGCCGCCTGGAAGCCCATGGCGTGCACGTCGAGGCTCATCGTTGACAGCGGCAACGTCGAGAGACGGCAGAGTGCGGAGTCATCCCAGGCCAAGATCGACAGGTCGTCCGGCATCGACAACCCGTGCACGATGGCCGCGCTCAGCCCTGCCAAGCCCATGATGTCGCTGTCGTAGATCACGGCGGTCGGGCGCTGCGGCATACCAAGCAGGGCGTTGGTCGCGTCGCGGCCGGACTCCTCGGAGTAGTCACCCACCACAACCGTCGCGCGGACGCCGAGCTTCACGCACGACGCGTGGAAGGCGTCGTCGCGAGCGCGGGTGTGGTGCAGCCCCAACGGGCCGCTGACGCGCGCGAGGTGGGTGTGACCCAAGTCGGCAAGGTAGGTCACCGCGTCATTGATGGACACGGTGTCGTCGACCCATACGTTAGAAATCGGCAGACCGTATGAGGGGCCGCCGATGGCAACCGCGGGAAGCCCCAACTCCACTAACAGCGGGGGACGCGGGTCATCCTGGGAGAGGTTCACCACGACCACGGCTTCGACCATCTCGCCCTCGGACCAGCGGCGGTACGCCGCCATTTCGGCGTCGTGGTCGGCCACGACGTGGAAGAGGAGGGAGCGGCCTTCAACCGACAGGCGCTCCTCGAGACCGGCAATGAGCTCGGCGAAGAAGGGCTCGACACCGAGCGTGCGCGCCGGTCTGGCGAGCACCAGTCCTACCGCATCGGAGTGAAACACAGGCTAAGGATACGCGCGCCGAACAGTCGGATCACTTTTGATTACTTTGCCACTTCTCGTAGTCCCGCATGACGTCGGACGCCCAGGTGTCCACGTCCATTTGTGATGTGGAGTACCGGCCCTCTTCGACGCGTTGTTTGGCAAAAGCATCGCGCTGCTTGGTCTCCGCGCTCTCCCGCGCAGCCTGAGTCGCAAGGTGCGGCGGGACGAACAGGACACCGGTCGGCGTACCCACCACCACGTCACCCGGCATGGCGGTCGCGGCACCGATGCGCACCGGGATGTTCAGCCCGGCGAGGGTCACGTTGCGGATCGGCGTCGGGTCGGTGCCCCGGTAAAACACGTTCAGGGTGTCGAGGGCGGCGATGCCTTCCAGGTCGCGGATGCCACCGTGGATCACCGCGCCGCACCCGGTGCGAGCGCCGACGGCCGTGCCGAGTTGATCCCCGATGAGCGTGCCTTCGTAGATCTTTCCGAAGAGGTCCACGACCATCACGTCGCCATCGACCAGCGACTCCACGACCAGCCAGTTCTGGTTTTCTGACCGCGTGGGGCGTCCTTCGGCGTGGGCGGTGGCGACCATGACCTCGTCGAGATCGGGCCGCTGCGGCAGGAACTGGGCGGTGACCGCGCGACCGACGAGGGGCTTGCCGGGGTGGGTTTGGGTCCAGTCGCCCTCGAACTGACGCTCATATCCCGCCTCCCAGAGCACGAGCCAAATCTGCTCGGTGGTGAAGCCGCGCAGCTCCTCGAGCACCTCGTCCGACACCCGCGGCCGCCCGTCGTCGAAACGCGCGCCCTCCCACTGGGGCGTCATCGCGCGCAGGGTGTCCTCGGGGGGCTGAATATGCATCAGGGTCACGCTCCAGATCCGGTATGCGGGCTCGAAGGGGTTTGAGGTGCATCGACCGTGCGGAACGCGGCGTGTTGAAGACCGCGCAGGTAGCCGACGGCAAACAGGCGGCCGAGGGTCGCGTACCCGGCCTCCTGGTCTTCTTCGCCGATGAGAGTGGGCACGTGGTCGGGGCGCATCACGCCCTCGAATCCGATGTCCCGGTAAGCCTCGACACACGCGGCCAAATCGGTGGGGCCGTCGTCGTGCCAGGTCTCCACGAAGCTTTCCCGGGTGCCGCGAACGTCGCGCATGTGCACGAACGCCACCCGGTCGCCGAAGTGGTGGATGGTCGCCGGAAGGTCGTCGGTCATCAGGGCGAAGTTGCCCTGACAGAGCGTGATGGCGTTGGAGGGGCTGTCGCTCATCGCGAGCAGCCGGTCGAAGCCTTCGAGGCTGCTCATGATCCGCCCGACCCCTCGGATGGGGGAGATCGGCGGGTCGTCGGGGTGCATCGCCATGATGACCCCGGCACGCTCGGCGACCGGCAACACACGGTCGAAGAAGTAGGCCAGGCTCTCCCACAGTTGTTCTTCGCTGAGGCCGCCGTGCTCGGTCGGTGGCGCGCTGGCCATCAGCGCGTGGTCATAGCCGCTGACCGTGGATCCGCCGCGCGACGGGACGGAGGTCGACGTCCGCAGCCACTTGAAGTCGGCCATCCACTCGTAACACCACACCGGGATCCCCAGCGTGCCCATGTTTTCCAGCAGCGTGATGACCTGGTCGATCTCTTCGTCTCGGCCGGGGAGCCCGCGTTTGGCGAGGTTCAGCGGGGGGCGGTCCTCGATGACGTCGAGCTGGAATCCGTAGTCGGTGTACCGCTGCTTGAGCTTGAGCAGCGGCAGGTAGTCCCACGGCTGATCTGCGTCGTGCTTCGGGTCGCCGGCCGCCGCGAAGGTGCCGACGGCTCGGGTGATCCCGGCTTGGCGCATCTTGGGCCACAGGTCGGTCCCGGCTTGGCGCGGCGGCAGCATCTCGGCGATCTCAAACATCAGGCCCTCACTCCAGCGGTTGCGGCGACCAGGCGTTGGCCGA
>JBBSVB010000186.1:0-5445 GCA_038233875.1 Actinomycetales bacterium
GGAGAAGGCGATCAACGTGCACAGGATGACCCCGGCGGTGGACGTGGCCAACCCGCCGAGGCCCTTGAGGTCGGCCTTGCCCTCGTCGGAGAGCAGGTGTTGCACCACGGCCTGCAGGTCTTTGAGGTCTAGCAGCGCGAGACCGTTCTTGTCGGCATAGTGGAACACCAACCCCAAGCTCGATTCCTGGGTGTCGTTCAGGCTGAGGATCTTAGAGAGCAGGATCGGTCCGAATCCGCTCATCGTGGCCCGCACCGGGGTGCCCTCGCCTTCGGCACCGAGACGCAAAAACTCCACCGGGTATGCCGTCGCGGCCCACTCCTGCCCGAGCCCCTGCATACGTTGGTCGATTTTGGCGTGCCCTGGGCTGGGCGTGGCCAGACCAGACAGGTCACCCTTGACGTTCGCCAAGAAAACTGGCACCCCCGCCGCCGACAACTGCTCGGCCATCAGCTGCAGCGTCACGGTCTTGCCCGTACCGGTCGCCCCCGCCACCAACCCGTGCCTGTTCATTGACGACAGCGGCAACTGCACCACCGCACCGGGCACACTGACGCCGCCGGCCACTGCGGCACCGAGGGTGATGCACGGCCCCTCGAAGGCGTAGCCGGCGGTGATTGCTTCGATGTGTATCTGCTGGTCATCGCTCACCCGTTCGACTCTAGTCAGCGGTCCTGCGATGGCCCCTTAGACTCCACCCCATGATCTTTAAGGGCGTGGGCCAGGGGCGCCCCTACCCGGCTCATGAGTTGCAGACTCCCCAAGACTGGGCTCACCTTCCGCCGCGGATGCTCCGGCTCGAAGACATGTACACCACCAGGGTCGAGCTCGACCTGAGCGCGTTGCTCTCCGAGGACTCCACGTTTTACGGCGACATCTTTTGCCACATAGTGCAATGGAGGGGCGACTACTACCTCGAAGACGGGCTGCACCGCGCGCTGCGGGCCGCCTTGGCCGGTCGCCCGGTCGTCCATGGGCGTGTCCTCGTCGTCGACTGAACCTCCTACGACTAGCGTGACTCAACATGGCTTACGTGCGCACCGGAGGTATGTCGACCGCCAGTAGGCGTCGGCGTCGGACCACTGCTTTGGTGCTGGCCGGCCTCACGATCGTGTTGCTCATCGTGCTTGCGTATGCCGTCGCGTACTTCCAGGGGTGGGTCGGCAGCGACGAAGCCGACGGCAGCACCGACACGAGCCAAGTGAGCGCAACATCGACCGCTCCCGCCCTGAAGCCCAGCGATGTGACGGTGAACGTGTATAACGCCAAGGGCGAGCCGGGACTGGCGGGCAGGATCGCCGGTGAGTTGAGAGACCTCGACTTCGCTGTTGCTGACGTCGACAATGACCCTGAGAAGGCCCAGATCGATCACACGGCCGACATCCGGTTCGGCCCGAATGGCGAAGCAGCGGCGGAGTTCCTGCAGCAGCGCGTGCCGGGGTCGGAGTTGGTGCCGCTGGAGCGCGAGGGCGAAGCCGTAGACCTCGTGCTCGGTGACGACTTCGAAGACCTGGCTGAGCCTGTTGGCGACGAAGCCACCGCCACGTCCTAGCCCCTACCCACCCGCCGCGGTCAGCGATAGACCGTTCACTAGGAGCGTGCTCGCTCGAGGTCGTGCGCGGCCTGCACCAACCCCAGGTGCGAAAAAGCCTGCGGGAAGTTCCCCATCTGGCGACCACGCTCGACGTCATACTCCTCCGCGAGGAGCCCTACGTCGTTGCGCAGTGCCAACAGTTTCTCGAACAGCGCCGTTGCATCGTCAAGCCGACCCATGGCCGCGTAGGCCCGTACCAACCAGAAGTTGCAGAGCAAAAAGGGATGCTCGTCGCCTTCGACACCGTCCACTTCCGACGTCGCTCGGTAGCGCAGCACCAGCCCATCCCGCATCAGCTCGGACTCGATCAACTCGACCGTGCCGACAAAGCGTGGATCGTCGGCCTCGATGAAGCCCGTCAGCGGCAAGACCAGCAGTGATGCATCGACTTCTTCGGTCTCCGAGTGCTGAGTGAAGGCGTTGCGTTCGGAGTTGTAGCCGTTCGTCAGCACATCTTCGCGGACAGCATCACGCGCCTTCTCCCACTTTTCGACTGGGCCTTCCAATCCGTGCTTCTGGATCGCCGCGAGCCCTCGATCCAAAGCCACCCACACCATGACCCGCGAGTGCGTGAACGCCTGCTTGGGGCCCCGCATCTCCCACAAGCCGTGGTCTAGGTCAGTCCAATCATCGGCAAGGTCGTCGATCAAAATGCGCTGCAGCCGCCAGGAATCATCCGTCTCTTCGACGCCCTCTTCGCGGAGCATCTCCAGGGCGATCATCACCTCACCCAGCACATCGCTCTGCCGCTGATCCACCGCTGCGTTGCCGACCCTCACCGGGCTTGAGTCCGCATACCCCGGCAGGTGGTCGAGCTCACGCTCAGGCATCTGCCGTCCACCGTCCACGGTGTACATAATTTGCAGGTCGTCGGGGTCGCCCGCCACCGCACGCAGCAGCCAGTCGCGCCACAACACCGACCGATCACGCAATCCCGACGACAGCAGGGCCTGCACAATCTGGGCGGCATCGCGCAACCAGGTGTATCGGTAGTCCCAGTTGCGTGAACCGCCGAGCTCTTCGGGCAGGGACGTGGTCGGGGCCGCAACGATGCCCCCTGTTTCGGCGTGCGTCATTGCCCGCAACACGATCAGCGAGTCGTTCACCGCGTCGGCATAGGTGGTGAGGCCGCAGCCGTCACCGATCCATTCGCGTGACTCCTCGATGGTCTCCGCCAACCGCGCTTCGACGTCGATGGGCTCTGGCAACTCGGCATACGAACGCGACCACACCATGCTGTAGGTAGCGACCTCGCCCTCCGCGATGTCAAACTCGTCAACGTGGCGGGCGTTGTCGGGATGTGGCAGTCGCGGCCCCCTCAGGATTAGCATGTCGGGGCCCGCAACAGCGACCAAAGCCGCATCGCCACCGTGGTCGCTCGGATCCGGCTCGTGTCGCAGCCACGGGACAGTTTTGCCGTAGCCGAGTCGGACGATCCATTCGTGCTCCATCGTGACGGTGCCGCTGATGCCCTCGATGCGGCGGACGAGGTCTGCGCGACCGTCCGCGGGGTGCATGACGTCGGTCACCTTCACGGTGCCGCTCGCCGTTTCGTGGGTCGTCTCGAGAACGACGGTGCCCTTGATGTACCTGCGGGTAGTGGTCGCTTCGTCGCGCGGCGATATCAGCCATCGACCGTGGTGGTGGTGGCCGAGCAACGCCGCGAAACAGGCTGGAGAGTCGAAGCGAGGGAAGCACAACCAATCCACGGAGCCGTGGGACGAGATCAGTGCGGCCGTATGCCGGTCGCCCACCAGCGCGTAGTCCTCAATGAGGTTAGACATGGGGTCACGCTAGTGCCGGGGTGTCCATGATGCGAGGACCGTGGACCTCTCGCGTCTGGCCGGTCACCTCGACGTTGGCCTGATGTGGGAGGTCTCCAGCGCTAGTTCCCGTGCTGAAGCGGACGGTCCCGGGCTCGACGATGCGGGTGCCGTCGAGGCCGGTGAACGACAATCGGTCTGCATGCACCTCGAAGGCCAGGCTGCGCTGCTGGCCGGGGTCTAGGGGGACGGCGACGAAGCCGATCAACTCGATGACCGGGCGGGCGACCTGGGCTAGGAGGTCGCTGGCGTACAGCTGCACAACCTCGATGCAGGCCCGATCGCCGGTGTTGCGCGCCGTGACCGTGACCTCGACGGTGCCCGTCACGTCCATCTCGTCGGTGCTGGTTTCGATCCCGAGGTAGTCCACACTCGTGTACGACAGCCCGTGCCCGAAGGCGAAGAGAGGCGTGGGATCCAACGTCGTCACCCCAGGCGTATGCCGACCCAGCGGCGCCGCGCGGTAGGTCGCCGGTTGGCCGCCGGGGTCGCGGGGCACGCCCATCGGGAGCCGACCGCTCGGGTTCACGCGTCCGGACAGCACCCCGGCCAGGGCCGCTGCGCCGTCGACGCCAGGGAAGAAAGACTGCACGATGGCTGCTGCGTCTTCGGCGAACTCCCCGAGGGCGTAGGGGCGGCCAGAAACCACGACCAACACGGCCGGCGTGCCGGTTGCGAGAATGTCGCGGACCAGGGCAGCCTGCATACCGGGGAGGGTGAGGTCGGCACGGTCGCAGCCCTCCCCCGACGTTCCGCGACCAAAGAGGCCGGCTAAATCGCCGACGACCACGAAAGCCACGTCGCTGGAGGCCGCGAGCGCGGCTGCACCGGCCAGGCCCGACGTGTCCTCGGACTCGATGTCGCATCCTCGGGCGTGCACGACCTCACTACCCTCGAACTCCTCGCCCGCGAACTCTTCACGTATGGCCGTCAGGATCGTGGGGATCGGTAGGCCGAGGTCGTCGCTCGCTCCGACAACGTGATTCGGGAAGGCGTAGCAACCCAGCATGGTGCGCGGGTCGTCGGTGCCGGGACCGATCACGGCGATGCGCTTCGGTGCGCCACCTTCGGAGCCTCCACCGGCACCGGCCAGAGGCAACGCGCAGTCGTTGCTCAGCAGCACGATGGAGCGCTCGGCGACTTCGGTGGCGAGGGCTCGGTTGTGGGGCGAGTCCAGGTCGCGGTGTGAGTCGAGAGTGGGTGACCAACCGTCGTCGAGCATTCCGAGCTCGACCTTTTGCGTCAGCACTCTGCGGGCGGCTTGGGCGATCAGCGCCTCGTCGATCTCGCCAGCCTCGACGCTGGTCGCCAGGGTGGCGAAGGTCCTGGTCTCGGGCAACTCGACGTCGATCCCGGCAGTCAGGGCCAGTCGCGCCGACTCGGCGGGCGACCCGCTGACCTGATGCATCTGCTGCAAGAAGGTGATCGCCCAATAGTCCGAGACCACCGTGCCCTCGAAGGCCCAGTCGCCGCGCAGCAGGTCGGTCAACAGCCATCGGTCGGCCGCGGGCGGCACCCCGTCGGGGTCGGCGTAGGAGTTCATCACCGAGGCCACGTTGCCGTTGCGGACGGCCATTTCGAAGGGGGGCAGCACCACGTCGGCGAGCTCACGGCGACCGGTCGAGACCGGGCCGTGGTTGCGGGCCCCGCGCGATGCGGCATACCCGGCGAAGTGTTTGAGTGTGGCCATCACTCCCGCCGACTGCAGACCCTTGACGTAGGCCGTGCCGAGCACCGAGACGAGGTAGGGGTCCTCGCCCATGGTCTCTTCGACGCGCCCCCACCGTGCGTCTCGGGCGACGTCGAGCACTGGGGACAGCGCCTGGTCGATGCCGACGGCAGCCATGTCGGCGCCGATGGTGTGAGCCATGCGCTCGATCAGGTCGGGGTCAAAGGTGGCCCCCCAGGCGAGCGACGTGGGGTAGACCGTGGCCCCGAAGGTGGTGAACCCGGTCAAGCATTCTTCGTGCGCAATCGCCGGTATGCCGAAGCGATTGGCCGCCATCACCTCACGTTGGCACCTGGCGA
>JBBSVB010000187.1:0-5421 GCA_038233875.1 Actinomycetales bacterium
AGCGAGACTCTCGCGGTGCAGTTTGGCGCCGCCGGCGCGGATACCGCCTTGCCCACCGGCGCCAAGACCTCCGATGCTTACCGCAGCGACGCCACGCTGGATGGCGATCGCACCGTGCAGATGATGATTGCGAAGGTGTCGCGATGACATTTCCCAAGCCCGACGCCAGTGCCGCGCAGGCGGCTGTTGCCGAGGATCTGCGGCTAAGGATGGCACTGGTGACCGAAGAAATCATGCAGCGTGCCCCAGAGAACGAGATCGAGCCCACGCTTGAGCGCGTGGCCCGTGTCATGGACCTGATGGGCAGCCCGCAGCATACGTTCAAGGTCATCCACCTGACCGGCACCAACGGCAAGACCTCGACCACCCGGATGGTTGAGCGACTGCTGCGCGAGATGGGGCTGACCACCGGCCGCTTCACCAGCCCGCACTTGCACGACATACGCGAGCGCGTTGCGATCAACGGTGTGCCGATCAGCGAGCAGCGGTTCCTCGATGCGTATGACGACGTGTTGCCGTTTGTGCAGATGGTCGACGCCGAGTCGGCGGAGTCCGGCGGTGTGCGGATGACCTACTTCGAGCTCATCGTGGTGCTGGCCTACGCCGCGTTTGCTGACGCTCCGGTGGACGTGGCCGTGATTGAGGTCGGGCTCGGTGGAGTCTGGGACGCCACGAACGTCGCCGACGGTCAGGTGTCGGTGGTGACTCCTGTGTCGATCGACCACACCCGGTTGCTGGGTGACACGTTGGAAGCGATCGCGACCGAGAAGCGCGGCATCATCAAGCCCGGCGCTATCGCGATCGTCGGCGAGCAGGAGCCCGAGGTGATGTCGTTGATGATTGAACGCTGCGATGAGGTCGGCGCCACCTTGCAGGCCCAGGGCATCGCCTTCGGGGTCACCGATAGCGAGGTCGCTGTCGGCGGCCAACTCCTGAGCATCCAGGGTCTGGCAGGCACCTACACCGAGCTGTTCATGCCGCTGCATGGTGCCTACCAAGGCCACAATGCGTCGATGGCTGTAGCTGCGGTCGAAGCCTTCATCGGCGGGGGTGAGCAGCGGCTGACTGATGAGGTCATTCGCGGGGCGTTCGAAGGCATGAGCTCGCCCGGCAGGTTGGAGATTGTGCGCCGCAGCCCCACGGTCATCGTGGACGCAGCTCACAACCCCGGGGGTATGCACGCGCTCGTTGAAGCGATGCGTGACTCCTTCACTGTGCATCGGTTGATCGGGGTTTTGGCGATCTTGGACGACAAGGAAGCCGAAAAGATGGTGGCCTTGTTGGAGCCGATCCTGGACCACGTCGTCGTGACCAGGACCACCTCACCGCGGGCGATCAGGCCGAGCCGTTTGGGTGAAATTGCGGCCGGCTACTTCGGTGAAGAGCGGGTCACTATCGTTGATGCTCTGCCCGACGCGCTGGATATCGCGGCCGGCATGGCCGACGAGGGGGGCATGTCCGGGGCCGTGTTGGCCACCGGGTCAGTCGTCACCGCCGCCGAGGTCCGGATGCTGCTCGGCCACACCGACGTCTAACCCCGCCCATTGAGCCGCCCTCTCCTACCGCACCGCCTCCCACCGCACCGCCTGGGCAAGGTTATGCCGCCGGATCGGGGGAAATCGCAGCCCGAATTGCGCATAACGTTGCCCAGCCGGGAAGAAGGGAGTAGGCATCAGGGAGAATGAAGCGCGTGTTTGGTCCTTCACTCTTCGCAGTCCCCGGTAAGTTCGCCCGCCGACTGTCTGCAGTAGCGCTGCTCGGTCAAGCGCTGACCGTCTTCTTCGGCGCCATAGCGGCGCGGCAGTTCGCGGTGGCTGGCGGCGACTCGGACGGGCGAGCCACGGCATACCTCGTCGGTGGGTGTGTCCTCGCAGTGTTGTGCGTCCTGGTCTCAGGTATGTTGCGCCGCCCGGGAGGGGTGCTGCTTGGCTGGATCGTGCAAGTCTTGACCTTCGCTACCGCAGTCGTGCTGCCCCCCATGGCCATCGTCGGGCTGATCTTTGGCGGCTTGTGGTGGCTGTGCCTTGTGCAAGGCAACAAAATGGACACGATGAGCGCACAATGGGCCGCCGACGAGTCACCTGACTCGCCTAAAGCATGAGGAGAAGTAGGCGTTGGACTATCTGCAAGCGATCATCCTCGGACTGGTCCAGGGGCTCACCGAATTCCTCCCGATCTCAAGTAGCGCACACCTCTCAATCGTCGGTCAGTTAGTCGGCGGCGAAGACCCAGGCGCCGCGTTTACCGCGATCAGCCAACTCGGCACCGAAGCCGCCGTTCTCGTCTTCTTCTGGCGTGACATCACCCGCATCATCGGCCGGTGGTGCAAGGCGCTGGTCGGCAAGATCCCGCAGAGCGACCCCGATGTCCGTATGGGATGGCTGGTCATCGTCGGGTCCATCCCCATCGTGGTGCTCGGCTACACCCTGCAGGACTACATCGAAGGCGAGCTGCGCAACCTGTGGCTGACCGCAACGATGTTGTTGGTGTTCGGCCTGGTGTTGTATGCCGCCGATCGGGTTGGCCGCACCGAGCTGACGATGAAGGAACTGAGCTGGAAGCACGGCATCTATTACGGGTTCGCCCAGGCTCTTGCGCTGATTCCCGGCGTTTCGCGCAGTGGCGGCACCATCGCTGCCGGTCTGTTTATGGGCTACACCCGGGAAGCAGCAGCTCGGTATTCGTTCCTGCTGGCCATCCCTGCGGTTCTCGGCTCCGGCGGCTATCAGCTCTCAAAGATTGCCGATGACCCGGTGACCCCGGCGTTTGGGCCGATCTTCCTTGCCACCGGCATCGCCTTCGCCGTCGCGCTCGCGGTGATCGCGTGGTTCCTGAAGTACATATCTACCCACACGTTTACCCCCTTCGTGATCTATAGGGTCGGCTTGGCGTTGGTGCTGTTCGGTCTGCTGGGAGCCGGAGTGCTTCAGCCTCGGTAGGCTTCGCGCGTGACCGAACAGACACAGACCATCGAACGCTCCCTCGTGCTGGTGAAGCCGGACGGCTATCGCCGTGGCCTGACGGGCCAAGTGTTGGCTCGGATCGAAGCCAAGGGATACACCTTGGTTGCTCTGGCCATTGTCGAAGCGACCCAAGACCAACTCGCTGAGCACTATGCCGAGCACGAGGGCAAGCCCTTCTACGCGCCCCTCGTCGACTTTATGAGCTCCGGTCCCGTGACTGCGGTGCTCATCGAAGGGCACGACTGCATCAAAGGTTTCCGGACGCTCGCGGGAGCTACCGACCCGACCGCTGCCCTTCCCGGCACGATCCGCGGTGACCTTGGCCGCGACTGGGGCGTGAAGGTGCAGCAGAACATCGTGCACGGCTCGGACTCCCCAGAGTCTGCTGCGCGCGAAACGGCCATTTGGTTCCCCCACATCTGAGCCACCCGCCAGTTGCACAATCTCGCTGGGCGTGTAGAAAAGTCCTGAGAGAGTCGGACGTTTGCGAGCCGACTCCGACTTCAGACAGATGGAGGAAACGATGAGCACCAACGAATTCGAAGACTCGGCCATGAACACGGCTGACGACGTGCAGGACGCCTTCGAGGGACAGCATGGCCCGGCCGACGGCGGCGCAGAAGGTGCAGGCGCTGACGGGGGAGCCGATGGCGGTGCAGACGGCGGAGCCGATGGCGGCGCAGACGGCGGCGCAGACGGCGGAGCAGAGCACGGCCCGGCTGATGGTGGTGCCGAGGGTGGTGGCTCAGACGGCGGTGCAGACGGCGGTGCTGAGCATGGTCCCGCTGACGGTGGCGCTGGCGCCGATGGGGGAGCCGATGGCGGTGCGGACGGCGGCGCCGACGGATCTGCCGAGTGACGAAAGAGATTGAAACGGGGCGAGCGAGGGCCGACGATTCAGCTCTCGCTCGCCTTCTCGTCACCGGCATAGACACCTTCGCCCGCGATCATTGGGCACAAACGGCACTGCTCTCCACGTATGCCGAACGCGGGGGCACCGCCTTCAGCGATCTGTTCTCGTTGGAGTCGGTCGATGAATTGCTGAGCAGCCGAGCATTGCGCACTCCGTTCATCCGGATGGCCAAGAACGGTAAAACGCTGCCGGAGTCGGCATACACCGTCGGTGGGGGTGTAGGCGCGGGTGTGGGGGACCAAGTCAACGACGACGCGGTCCTGCGGTTGTTTGCCGACGGTGCGACCGTGGTGTTGCAGGGCCTGCACCGGACCTGGGCACCGATCACCGCCTGGAGCCAAGATTTAGCGGCTGATCTAGGTCACCCGGTGCAGGTCAATGCCTACATCACGCCTGAGCAAAGCCAAGGGTTTTCTGACCACTATGACGTTCACGACGTCTTCGTGCTGCAGATTCACGGGCAGAAGCGATGGTCCATCCACGACCCGGTGCTCGACGCGCCGCTGCGCGATCAGCCGTGGGCCGACCGCAGCGAAGAGGTGGCGGCAGCCGCAGCCCAACCCGCGACGATCGAGGCCATCCTGAGCCCCGGGGACACGCTTTACCTGCCGCGCGGCTACATCCACAGCGCGAAGGCCCTCGGCGGGGTCAGCATCCACCTGACCGTCGGCGTGCACGGGTGGACACGACACCACCTCGCCGAAGCGCTGCTCGCTCACGTCAAGACAGGTCTGAGTGAATCGACCGACGTCCGCACCTCTCTGCCGCTAGGTGTCGACGTATCCAAGGGCACCGACCTGCGTGAGGACATCGAGGTGGCCCGGCGCGTGCTCATCGAGGCCATCGAGGCGGCGTCGTCGCAAGACATCGCGCGCGCCATGGCCGGCAAAGCCAGGTCGGCACAACGTCCCGAGAGCGTCTCGCCCATTGCTTCAGTTGCATCCTTGGCGCACTTGGGACCCACCTCCACGATCCGGTTGCGCGATCACCTGCTGATTCAGTGCCTGCCGGTGGACGACTCCGACGACATCGTCATTCGATCGCGGGCCGGCCGGTGTCTGCTCCCATCGACGCTCAAGCCCGCTTTCGACGTTTTGCGCGGCGGGACGTCGATGCAGGTCGCGGACGTGGACGTGGATGAAGCGACTGCTCTTGAGGCCGCAAGACTGTTGATCGCCCATGGCATCGCAGTCCAGGCCCCCCGACCCGACCTCAGGCTCGGATGACGTCACCCAACTCGCCATCCACCGCATCCACGCAAGGGCTTCGGCCCTTTCGGTGCTCGGACGGCGCCCGCGAACGCGGCGATCCCATGGTGGGCACCGCGCCGCCAGCCAAACGGTGGTTGCTGATCGAGCTCGAAGGGCGGTGGCTTCCGACGGCGATCGACTCGCTCGGCCTTCGCCCTGAGGTGCGAACTCACCTGTCCAGTCTCGTCTCGGCGTCGAAGGCCCGCGTCATGCTCATCCGCAAGGTCGGTCGACGACCTTCCGGCCCGCACCGCAAATGGTGCGTCATCGATGACCCGGCGACTGCGGCAGGCCC
>JBBSVB010000188.1:0-5414 GCA_038233875.1 Actinomycetales bacterium
CAGGTGAGCATGGACGAACACGGCATCGACCCCGAGGGCGTCGCCGAGATGATCGACACCGTGCGCTCCGAGCAGCGTCGGGTCACGTTCGTCTACGTCATCCCGAACTACCAAAACCCGACCGGGGTCTCCTTGTCGCAAGACCGGCGGCGGCGATTGATCGAGGTATGCAGCGAACGCGGGGTCATGATCCTGGAGGATGATCCCTACGCGCATATCGGTTTCGCGTCCTCCGCGATGGTGCCCTCGCTGTATTCGATGAATCCGGGCGGGGTCATCCACCTGGGCAGTTTTTCAAAACTTTTTTCTCCTGGTTTGCGCGTCGGCTGGGTCGCGGCCCCACCGCAGATCAGGGCTCGTCTGCAGATCGCCGGGGAGGCGGTGTCGATCCACCCGAGCGTGTTGGCTCAGGAACTCGCTCACGCCTACGTCAGTCGCCCGGAATGGTCAACGAATCTGAAGATCATCCGCGGCGCCTACGAGTCTCGGTGCACCGTGCTGTTGGAGGCGTTGGGGGAACACATGCCGAACGGGGTGACGTGGACTAAACCGGGGGGCGGGTTCTTCACCTGGCTCACCGTTCCTGACGTTCCACCGGAGACTGACGTTCTTGCTGCGGCGATCGAGCATCATCTCGTCGTGGTGCCAGGTAATGCCTGCTACGTGCAGACACCGGATGCGTGCCACGTTCGGCTGGCGTACTCCAACGGTACCCCTGAAGATCTAGTGGAGGGTTCGCGCCGGTTGGCGCTGACCCTTGACAGCCTTTCCGAAAGGAGACGACATGAATGATCAGCCAAGAGGACCGGTGGACGCGAGCATCCGGCCCCGGTTTGCGGGACCGACAACGTTTGCGCGGATTCCTCGGTTAGACGAAGTAGGAGGACTCGAGCGCACCGACGTGGCGGTCGTCGGGGCACCGTTCGACGGCGGAGTTTCCTACCGCCCCGGAGCCCGGTTCGGGCCCGCGCACGTGCGCGCGTCCTCCATGCTGCTGCGCCCCTACCACGCACCGTTGGACGTCCACCCGTTCGGCGTGCAACAGGTGGCGGACGCCGGCGACGTCGCGATGAACCCCTTTGACATCGAAGAGGCCGTCAACAGCATGGAACGAGCCGCGCGGGAGTTCGCCGAGGCCGACACCACGATGCTGACGATCGGCGGCGATCACACCATCGCGCTTCCCCTGCTTCGGGCCGCCCACTCCAAGCACGGCCCGATCGCGGTGGTCCACTTCGATGCCCATCTGGACACCTGGGACACCTACTTCGGGGCGCCCTATACGCACGGCACCCCCTTCCGACGAGCATCCGAAGAAGGCCTTCTCGACCTGGAGCGCTGCCTACACGTCGGCATCCGCGGGCCCCTCTACAGCAAGGCCGATATCGATGACGACGTGCGGCTCGGCTTCCAGATTATCCGGGCCGACCGCTATCAGGACGCCACGGTCCGCGAACTAGTCGAGCAGATGAGGGCACGGCTAGGCGACGGGCCGGTCTACGCCTCGATCGACATCGACGTGCTGGATCCTGCTCACGCGCCCGGCACGGGAACCCCCGAAGCGGGCGGACTGACCAGCCGCGAACTGCTACAAACGCTACGAGGACTCACCGGGTCGCGGCTGATCGGTGCAGACATCGTCGAGACGTCGCCGCCGTACGACCACGCCGAGATCACCGGGATCGCCGCCTCACACGTGGCCTACGAACTGCTCAGTGTCCTCGCGGCAAACCGTGAGGCTGCCTCGCCCAACCCGACTACCAAGGAGTAACGCATGGACATCGCAGTCATCATCATCTACCTGGGTGCCATGATCTTCGTCGGCTATCTCGGCAAACGCCGAGTCGTCGACCAGACCGACTACCTGGTGGCTGGGCGCCGGCTAGGGCCGTTCATGTATATGGGGACGCTCGCCGCCTTGGTCCTGGGTGGTGCCTCGACGATCGGCGGGGTCGGGCTCGGCTACGAATACGGGTTATCCGGGATGTGGCTGGTGGTCGCGATCGGCTGCGGCATCTTGCTGCTTTCGGCCGCGTTCGCGCCGCTCATTCAAAGGCTTCGGGTGTTCACCGTCTCGCAGGTGCTCGAACTCCGCTACGGCGCCAACGCGAGCTTCGTCTCCGGCGTGGTGATGTTGATGTACACACTGATGCTGTCGGCCACTTCCACCATCGCCTACGGCACGATCTTCAAAGTGTTGCTGGATCTCGACCGCGTACCCGCCATTCTGCTGGGCGGGGTCATCGTGCTTCTGTATTCCGCGTTGGGTGGGATGTGGTCGGTCACCCTCACCGACATCGTGCAGTTCGTCATCACCACGGTGGGGTTAATCCTGATCCTGCTGCCGGTCTCGCTGATCAAGGCAGGTGGCACGCAAGGGATCACCGACCGGATGGGCGACTCGGCCTTCGAACTAACCGCGATCGGCGGCGGGACGATTGCGACCTACTTCGTCATATACTTCTTCGGTCTGCTGATCGGCCAAGACATATGGCAGCGCGTCTTCACCGCCAGATCGCCGCAGGTGGCTCGCTACGCGGGGATCGGGTGTGGCATCTACTGCCTGGTATATGCCGTCGCGGGGGCCCTGATCGGTGCCTCGGGACGGGTGCTCGTCCCTGATCTGGCGAACCGGGACGACGCTTACGTGGCCATCGCTCAGAACGCTCTGCCCCCCGGAGTGACCGGGTTGGTCTTGGCGGCGGCCCTGGCAGCGGTGATGTCGACCGCCAGTGGGTCGCTGATCGCCACAGCAACGGTCGCTCGTCAGGACTTAGTCGCGCCGCTGCTCAAAGGCAAAGCCAGGACCAACGACGACGAACTCGCCGGCAACCGTTACTACGTGATGGGGTTCGGGGTGCTGGTCATTCTCGTAGCCATCCTGATCAGCGACGTCGTGGCTGCATTGACCATCGCCTACGACGTGCTGGTCGGCGGACTCCTGATCCCAATCATCGGCGGGCTCACCTGGCGCCGGGCCACAGCCCAGGGGGCACTGGTCTCCATCGTCTTGGGCACGGTGGGCACGCTTGGCACCATGATCTACGTCGGTGACATTTTCGCCAATGAGCCGATCTACGTGGGCCTGGGCCTAGCCATCGTCTCTTTCGTCGTCGTCAGCCTGCTCACTCCGGCGACGCCGGAGGAGAGAATGCTGGAGTGGCGGCGTCGGCAGCGGGGCGAGATCCGGGAACCATCGCCCTCGGAGTGAGATGGTGTGGCGCTTCCCAAACTGGAAGACCGGGAGGGCAGGTTCGACTTCCAGACTCCCTCGGATCATGTTGACGATCGACGTCTTCCCGAGCGCGAGCCAGCACAGTTGCACGTGGCCGCCGGTGCGGGCCGCGGACTCAGTACCCCTCGACGGCTTGGGGTGAGGAGGCAACCCGATCAGCCGCGCACGCCATGTCCGATTCTTTACGTTGGAGATCGAGGAACGCGTATGTCATCTCCCCTGCCGGCCTCCGGGGAGCCGCTACTGAGTTCTGCGGTCGCGCCGAGACCGGGGTCGATGTCGTCGCTTACGAGCCGGCCCAGCGGTCTCCGGCGGGGTGACCTGAGACAGGAGCATCTCCCCTAGTCTCCGCCAGGACGGCGTGGACCTTGGGTTCGAGAGACGTGGCTTGATCTTCACGTCGGACTCGTCAGAACATGGTTCGGCTGTGAACAATGGACAAGTGGTTTTGCCGGAAACCAGAACGTCACGAGGGCCTCACCCGTTCATCAGCCTTGTGTCGCCGGATCTCGATGCGGCGCTCGAACGCGACGAGGCGTACAACCAGCAGGTCGCTGCGAAGGCTAAGACCCCATCTATCAAGTTGAACCGCCAGCTGACCGAGGCACGAGCCGGAAGCGACATGGACTACATCCCCCTCCTCATGGAGGCGCTCCGTCTGCAGTTGGCGAGACGGCCAGACGACCCGAGCACTCATCGAAGCCTGGGCTAGCCAGTCGATCAACAACCACGTCGGGGACCCTGGCGGTGTGCGCAGAGCAAGGGAGCAGGCTCGTCAGGACGACCGCTACTACGACTACGACGACGAAGAAGTAGCCCGAGCGCGCTGAGCGCGCCTTCGCAGTTCCCGGAGGCACGTAGCCGCACGTCCGCTAAAGGCGGTCCGAGCCACGCGAGCGCACGCGCGGTACTACGTGAGTACGCTCCGCTCGATGCGGAGCTAAGAGGGCTCGGACATCACCCTCCATAAGGGAGAGAACTTCGTCCAATATGTCGTCCTCCTAAGGCCCATCCTGAGAGGAGGCAGGACCATCCACCAAGAACGCCACTATGTCGTTGTACGTCTCTATTCGAATAGTCGGACCAGGGAATTGACTGGCACCTATTATCATCATCCTAAAGGCGTCTTCTTGGTCTGAACTAGGTTTGACGCGTAACCAATTACCTAGGTTCCAGTGTGCGCTGGAGCACGCGAATCCGCTTTTAACGAGAGCGCGGCTCAGATCTTCGCGGGACACGCCCTAGTCGCCGCGGTTGATGAGGGAGAACAAGCCCTTGGGAGCCACCCGCGCCCCGATCTGCGAGACACGTCCAAGTCCGATCGGGATCTCGTCCTTACCTGCGTCCAAGCCCCGCATGGCCCGGTCAAGGAAGCGTTCCAACGGCATAGCCATGGGGGGCGCTGAAAGCATATCGCGGTGCAGTGGCGTGTCGACGACCGGAGGGATGATCTCGACGACCTGGACGGTCGACCCGGCCAACTGCCGTCGCAGGCTCACCGTGAAGGAGTGGACCGCGGCCTTCGTCGCGGAGTAGACGGGGGCCTTGGCATACGGCACGAACCCGAGACCTGAGCCGACGTGGACCACGCGCGAACGAGGAGCCCGACGTAACAGCGGAAGTGCCGCCGCGGTGACGTTGATGAGCCCGGCGAAGTTGGTGGCGATCTCGGAGGCGATGTCGGCGGGTCCGGGCGGCTCGGCGGCAGTGAAGTCGAGCAGCCGCTGGATCCCCGCGTTGTTGACAAGGGTGGTCAGATGCGGGGTTCCCGCCGCCACGTCCGCCAGCCCTCGTGTGACGGACTCCGGGTCGGCGACGTCCATCACGACCACAGACATCCCGGGATGTCGAGCCGCCACCGACTCCAGCCGTGCCCGATCCCGGCCCGAGATGATGACGCGGGCCCCCCGCGCATGAAGGCGCGAGGCGATACCCGCGCCGATGCCCGAGCTGGCTCCGGTGACCAGGACGACCCCGTCCACGACCCGCTGCGCCACTTCGTCGACCTCCTGTCAGGACGTCAGACAGTCAGGCCAGGGACCCGGCGACGATCTGCCAAGCCAGGGCGGACTTCGCCGCCAGGCTCAGTACCAGGTAGACAGACTCCCCGAAGCCGTAGTCGCGCCATGGGCCGATCTGCCGGTACTGCAGCCACTGGTTGACCGCGAAGCTCATGAAG
>JBBSVB010000189.1:0-5410 GCA_038233875.1 Actinomycetales bacterium
ACCTCATGTATGAAGGTGGCATCGCCAAGCAGCGTTGGTCCGTCTCCGACACCGCCGAGTACGGCGACTACGTCTCTGGCCCCCGCGTCGTTGATGACCGTGTCAAGCAGAACATGTCGGCTGTCTTGGAGGACATCCGCAACGGGTCGTTCGCCCAGCGCTTCGTCGACGACCAGGAGGCTGGCGCTCCCGAGTTCAAGGAGTTGCGCGCCAAGGGCGCTGCGCACCCGATCGAAGACACCGGCCGTGAGCTGCGCGGCATGATGGCTTGGGTCAACTCCGGTGACGACGACTACACCGAGGGATCCGCTGCCCGATGAGCCAACCGCAGTCTTCGTCGCCCACCGATATCTCGGCTGACAACACCGCTGCCCCCACGTCTGACAACACAGTGGCAGCGGGCGTGGACATCAAGCCCCGCAGTCGGGACGTCACCGACGGCCTGGAGCGCACGGCCGCACGCGGCATGTTGCGCGCGGTCGGTATGGGCGACGAAGACTGGGTCAAGCCGCAGATCGGGGTGGGCTCGTCCTGGAACGAGATCACTCCCTGCAACCTGCCGCTGGACCGTTTGGCCCAGTCCGTCAAGGACGGGGTGCACGCGGCGGGTGGATATCCGCTGGAATTCGGCACCATCTCGGTGTCCGACGGCATCTCGATGGGCCACGAAGGCATGCACTTCTCGTTGGTGTCCCGCGAGGTCATTGCTGACTCCGTCGAGACCGTCATGGGCGCCGAGCGCCTCGACGGCTCGGTGCTTTTGGCCGGGTGTGACAAGTCGCTGCCCGGAATGTTGATGGCCGCAGCTCGCCTCGACCTCGCGTCGGTGTTTGTGTATGCCGGCTCGATCCTGCCCGGTCAGGCGAAACTCTCCGACGGCTCTAGCCGCGAGGTCACGATCATCGACGCCTTCGAGGCCGTCGGTGCGTGCCGAGCGGGGCTGATGTCTCGCGAAGACGTCGACGCCATCGAGCGCGCGATCTGCCCCGGTGAAGGGGCCTGCGGCGGGATGTACACCGCCAACACCATGGCCGCCGCTGCGGAGGCTCTCGGGATGGCGCTGCCCGGATCGGCTGCACCGCCTGCGACCGACCGCCGCCGCGATGGCATCGCTCGTCGCTCCGGCCAGGCCGTCGTCGGAATGCTGCGGATCGGTCTAACCGCTCGCCAAATTTTGACCAAGCCTGCGTTTGAGAACGCTATCGCGGTTGTGATGGCCCTCGGCGGCTCGACCAACGCGGTCCTGCACCTGCTGGCTATCGCCAACGAGGCCGAGGTCGATCTGACCCTCGAAGACTTCGCGCGCATCGGCGCGAAGGTGCCGCACCTCGCCGACGTGAAGCCGTTCGGCCGCCACGTGATGACGGACATCGACCGGATCGGCGGCATACCTGTGGTGATGAAGGCGCTGCTCGACGCTGGCCTGCTCGACGGCAGCGTCATGACGGTGACCGGGAAGACGTTGGCCGAGAACCTCGACGAACTCGACCCCCCGCAGTTGGACGGCGTCGTCCTGCGAGAGATGACCAACCCGATCCACGCCTCCGGTGGCCTGACGATCCTGCACGGGTCGCTGGCTCCCGAGGGTGCCGTGGTGAAGTCGGCCGGTTTTGACTCTGACGTCTTCACCGGCACCGCCCGCGTGTTTGACGGTGAGCGGTTGGCGATGGATGCGCTCGAGAACGGCACGATCACCGCTGGTGACGTCGTGGTCATCCGTCGCGAAGGGCCCCGTGGTGGGCCCGGTATGCGTGAGATGTTGGCCATCACCGGCGCTATCAAGGGGGCCGGGCTCGGCAAAGACGTGCTGCTGATCACCGACGGCCGCTTCTCCGGCGGCACGACCGGCTTGTGTGTCGGTCACATTGCGCCGGAAGCAGTCGACGGTGGCGCGATCGGCCTCATCGAGAACGGCGACCAGATCACGCTCAACGTGGCCGAAGGCACGCTCGACCTGTTGGTCGACGACTTCGAGATGGCCCGTCGGTTGGACTCATGGGTGCAGCCTGAGCCGTACCCTCGCGCCCGTCGTGGTGTGCTCGCAAAATACGCGAAGTTGGTCGGCTCGGCCGCGCAGGGCGCTGTCACCCACTAGGTCTCACATTGGTTGTCACCCACTAGGTCTCACATTGAAGGCAGCGCCCAGTCGATCAGTGAGTGGGCGGCTGCCTCCGTTTACCACCTAGCCTGCACCCGTGCGCGGCGCGAGCCGCGTTGCGAGTGGCGCGGCCTTTTCCTACCACCGCCGCAACGAACAGCTAGTTGACGACATACCGAATCGTTTATCCCGCGACACACCCGACAAAATGCGGCTCACGGGTTCACGTGAACCCGTGAGCCGGTTGTGGCGGGCGAATCGTCGGCACGGAGTCACTCGAAGCGGGTGGACGTCACTGACGTGGTGCTGAAGCCTCACGCACGACCACACCTCGCAGCGAGGACAGCGGCATACCCATCAGCCGCTCAAGCCCGAGGCGTGCTTGCGGTCGATGATGGCTGAGGCCGTCGCAATCGCCAGCGATAAGCCCCGATATCACGATGGCCAACGCGGCCCCCAAGGTCGCCAAGACGGACAGGCTAGCCATGGGCCGAGTCGACCCCAGGGCCACCACATCAGTCGGCGAGGACGCGCGACCGGTGATGATGTCAGTTGAACTGGATGGAGTCGCGCCGGTCGGCATACCGCCTCGCTGTCCCGCGACACCCCCTCCAAAGACGACTCACGAGTGCACATGCTCGCGAGGGCCGCTGGGCGCGCGAGTCGCAGCGACGACCTTGCCTCGTATGCGACCGGGCGCAGGGAGGGTCAAAGTTAGCCCGTCCGACGGCGCAGGGTAGCGGCCCCGAAGATCAACGCGCCGAGCGTGAAGGCCGCAACGACCGCAGCATTGAACGTGAGGGCAGTGGACCAGACAGCGTTGGAGGTGACCTCGTTTATGGCGTCGACCGAATACGACAACGGGAGGAAGTCGGAGATGGTGTTGAGCGCGTCCGGCAATGTGTCACGAGGTGCGATCAGGCCGCATAACAAGATCTGGGGCACGACAAATGCGGGCATGAATTGCACGGCCTGGAAGTCGGTCTGGGCAAAAGCGGACACCAGCAGGCCCAACGAGGTGCCCAGCACGGAGTTCAGCACCGCGATCACCATCAGGCTCAGC
Source organism: Actinomycetales bacterium (assembly GCA_038233875.1). Classification (GTDB taxonomy): domain Bacteria; phylum Actinomycetota; class Actinomycetes; order Actinomycetales; family Dermatophilaceae; genus Ornithinicoccus. The sequence goes on from JBBSVB010000189.1 coordinate 3,162, forward strand.
ACGCTGCCCGCGACCGAGAGATCGAGCAGCCACACCGCCAACGCCGAGGTCAGAGCCGACTGGACGATGGCGACGACGGCGAACGCCACCGCATACCCCAGTAGGAAATCAACCTTGTTCATGGGCATCGACAGCAGCCGCTCTAAGGTGCCCGACATGCGCTCGGCCAGGGTCGTGACCGAGGTGATCAGAAACATAATGACGAATGGGAAGACCACCAGCAGCGGACCGCCTACCCGGTCGAAGACCTGCGGGCTGTCGACATAGATCCACCACAGCAAGGTCATCAGCAGGCAGGGCACCAGAAGCAACAGTGCCACCGTGCGCCGATCATGCCTCAACTGCCGCAGCACCCGCAGGGCGATCGCGATGGTGATCCGAGGGCTCATGGTTGACTCCTGAGTTCTGTGCCGGCGGACTGCCCGCGGATCAACTGCAGGAACGCGTCGCCGACGTTGTCGGTGTGGGTCGCCGCGCAGAGACCCTCGGGGGTGTCCGAGGCCAAGATGTCCCCGGCGCGCATCAACAGCAGGAAATCACACCACAACGCTTCGTCCATCACGTGGCTCGAGACCAGCAGCGTCGTGCCCTCGTCGGCCAAACGGCGGAACATCTCCCACAGCTCGACGCGCAACACGGGGTCGAGTCCGACGGTAGGTTCGTCGAGCAGCAGCACAGGTGGGTTGCCGAGCAGGGCGACGGCCAGGGAGGCGCGGCTGAGTTGGCCCCCCGAAAGGGAGCCGGCGAGCAGGTTGCGGTGGCTGCTGAGCCCAACCCGCTCGATGACGTCGTTGATCTCCGACCGTGGAGCATCGAGCACCCGGGCAAAGAACCGTACGTTGTCGGCCACCGAGAGGTTGGGGTAGACGCTGGGTGCTTGGGTGACGTAGCCCACGCGATGCCGCAGGTCTGCCGACCCGGCCGGCTCACCGAGCACGGTCACCGTGCCAGCGGCCACCTTTTGCACACCAACGATGGATCGGATGAGCGTCGATTTCCCGCATCCGGAGGGCCCTAGCAGGCCGGTGATCCGACCGCTGGACATGGCGCAGGTGAGCTCAGTCAGCACAGGTCGGCCACCGCGTACGACGCTGAGCCCTTTGGTCTCAATCGCGAACTCCGCCATGTGATGAACATCCGCCCCCACCATCAGCCTGTCAAGGCCTCACCGCCGGTAGCGGCAGCCCGCGGGCGTCGCTCGTAGCAGTGACGCGAACGCGATGGTGGGAATGCGTGCGAGTTTGTCCCGCGACACACCCGACGAAAAGCGGCCCTCGGGTTCACGGGAACCCGAGGGCCGATGTGGACGGGCGTGTTGTCGGGACGGAGGCTGAGCGGCACCGGTGGTTATCGGATTGTGACCGCCCCGTGCTCGCTACTTACCGGCCTGATCGCTGATGATGGAGTCATGTCGCAGAACGAAGTGGCTGGCTCGGGCCCCGATGCCGCCAGGTATGCCGACGCGGACGCGACATTTCGGATCGACGGTGCCATCGACGATGAGGAGCTGACGACGCTGCATCAGTTGGCGTTCCGGGCCAGCGGGTCTGGATTCGTGCCGTGGTCCCGGCGGCTGCAGCGGCACAGCATCTGTTGGGTAACCGCTCACCAGGGGGAGCGTTTAGTGGGCTTCATCAACGTGATCGGCGACGGCGGCGCCCACGCGGTGCTGCTCGATACGGTGGTGGCGCCGGCATACCAACGACGGGGCATCGGTCGAGGGCTTGTGCATCGAGCCATCGACGAAGCGCGGACCCTGGGCTGCCATTGGCTGCACGTGGACTACGACCACCGGGCTGCGGATTTCTACGAGCGCGTGTGTGGTTTTGATCCCATGGGCGCGGGCGTCATCCGACTGGCCTGACGGCGCTCAACCTGAGCGTTGACTGGAAAGTTGCTGGTAGCGATCTGGGTGGTGTGTGAGTGCGGTGAGATCTTGCTCACCCGCTGAGCACGGCAGGGGGTGCGCGTGTTTGGTTGCGCACGGTGAGGGCTGGATAGTCGAGGGTGTGAGTACGCAAGACCGTTTAGAAATTAACTGGATCAACACCGCTGGGGGAGCGCTGGGGGCCGTGTCATCTGCAGTAGTGCTGTCGACCTTCGGGGCGGCGGGCACGCTGGCGGGTGCGGCCGTCGGAAGCCTGTGCATCTCCGTGGGCGGTGCCGTCTACGCCCACTCGATGCGCAAGACCAAGGACCGCGTGGCAGCGGTTGCTAGCGGGTCGGTGGCACGCAAGGGGCGTGTCGAC
>JBBSVB010000190.1:0-5407 GCA_038233875.1 Actinomycetales bacterium
CGCCGCTGCGCAAGAAGAGCCATTCGGCCCCGATCCGCGGCTTGTACTTGTGCGCGAGCCACGGCGCGATGGACACCGGTTGGGTGCTTTCGTGCTGGATGTAGACCTCGAGGTGGTCTTGCAGGTTTTGCCCCACCCCGGGCAACTCGACCAGCGGGTCGATGCCGACGCTGCGCAGGTGGCCGGGGTCGCCGATGCCCGTGAGCTGCATCAACTGCGGGGTGTTGAAGGCCCCGCCGCACAAGATGACTTCACCGGCGCTTGCGCTGCGCTTGGCTTTGCCAGCCAGCAAATAGTCCACCCCGGTCACCCGGGTGCCACTGGTATGCAGACCGCTGACCTGAGCGAGCGTGCGCACCGTGAGGTTGGGTCGCTTCATCACGGGGTGCAGATACGCACGCGCCGCCGAGAGCCGGCGGCCGCGATACACGTTGCGGTCGAACTTGGCGAAGCCCTCCTGCCGGTATCCGTTGACGTCGTCGGTCAGCGGATAGCCCGCCTCCTGAACGGCCTCGAAAAACGCCCCGAACAACGGTGAGGTGGCCGGGCCTCGCTCCAACTTCAGGGGACCAGAGCCGCCGCGCCAGGTGTCGGCCCCGGCGAGGGTGGTTTCCATCCGCTTGAAGTACGGCAGGCAATGCGCGTAATCCCAGTCGGACATACCCGGGTCGGCGGCCCAACGCTCGTAGTCCAAGGCGTTGCCGCGCTGGAAGATCATCCCGTTGATACTGCTGGAGCCGCCGAGCACCTTGCCGCGAGCGTGCTCCACCCGACGACCCCCCATACATGGCTCCGGCTCGGTCTCGTACTTCCAGTCGTAGAAACGACTGCCGATCGGAAAGGGCAGCGCGGCCGGCATGTGAATGAAGGGATCTATACGAGCATCGTTGCGGCCCGCTTCTAACACCAGGACCGAGGTGGAGCGATCAGCGCTGAGACGGTTTCCTAAGGCGGACCCGGCTGAGCCACCGCCCACGATGATGTAGTCGAAGTGTTGCGCGGACGGCGACATGTGTAGCTCCTTAGCAGTCAGATGTTTCGATATTAGTCGCGGTCGGCAAACCACTGCGCGCGAGCCGGGCGCGTGTTGTGCCAGATGTGTTTGCTCTCCTGATATTCCTGGAGCCCACCGTGTCCCAGCTCGCGCCCGATCCCGGACTGTTTGAAACCTCCCCATTCAGCGGCTGGCACGTACGGGTGGTAATCGTTGATCCAGATCGTGCCGTGACGCAAGCGCCGCGCGACCCGCTCAGCGCGGCCCGCGTTCTCGGTCCATACCGCTCCGGCGAGTCCGTAGATGGTGTCGTTGGCGATCTCGATCGCCGCGTCTTCGAGGGCGTCCGAGTCCTCACCTGAGAAGGTCTCCACCGTGACCACAGGCCCGAAGGACTCCTCGTGCACGCAGTTCATCTCTCGAGTGCACGCATCGAGGATCGTCGGCAGGTAATAACACCCCGACGAGAGCCCGTCGCCCTCGGGGGCCGCGCCACCGGTGAGCAACTGCGCCCCGTCAGCGACTGCAGCCTCGACGTACGCGTGGACCTTTTGGCGGTGGGCTTCGCTGATCAGCGGCCCAGTCTCGGCGTCGTCGTCAAACGGACCACCCAGGCGTATTCCGCCCGCTCGGCGGACCAACTCGGTGACGACTTGATCGTGGATCGAGTCCTCGACGATCAAACGCGACCCGGCCGAGCAGACCTGACCGGAGTCCAGGAAGATCGCGGTTAGCGCGTTGTCGATCGCGGCGTCGAGGTCGGCATCCGCGAAGATGACGTTCGGGTTCTTGCCGCCGAGCTCAAGGGCGATGCGCTTCACCGTCGGCGCGGCGGCAGCCATGATCGCCCGACCGGTCTCGACGCCCCCCGTGAACGACACCAAGTCAACGTATGGCGATTGGGTCAGCGGAGCACCGACTGCGGCCCCCGCGCCCAGCACGAGGTTGCCCACACCGGCCGGCATACCCGCATCCGTCAGCGCTTGCATCATCCAGATGGCGCTGGACGGCGTCAGTTCGCTGGGCTTCAACACAAACGTGTTGCCCGCGGCTAACGCCGGTGCCACCTTCCAGGAGGTCTGCAACAACGGGAAGTTCCACGGCGTGATCAGGGCGCAGACACCGACCGGCTCGTGCACGATCCGGCTCGCGACGTTCGGCATACCGGTGTCGACGACGCGGCCAGCATCGGAGCCGGCGAGATCGGCGAAGTGACGGAACACCGAGACCACGTCGGCCATGTCGATCTGAGCCTCGACGAACCGCTTCCCAGTGTCAAGGGCCTCCATCCGGGCCACCTCGTCCAGCGAAGCTTCGAGCGTGTCGGCAAATTTTCGCAACACGTCAGCGCGTTCTTTCGCGGTCGTCGAGCGCCACGGTCCGGTGTCGAAAGCCTCGCGGGCCGCCCACACCGCGCGCTCCGAGTCTTGCGCGTTGCCTTCGTCCACGGTCACCACATGGGTGCCATTGGCCGGGCACGTAATCGTCCTCGTGCCGCCGCCGCTGGATGATCGCCATTGGCCTGAGATAAACAGTTCCGCCATGCTGGTCACCCTAGTCAGATTTCGCTTCCCCCAATAGGACGGATCACGTATGTCGACCCTTGAGTTTCCGGCCGAGTTTTTGTGGGGATCGGCCACGGCCGCATATCAAATCGAAGGTGCCAGCAGCGAAGACGGTCGCACCGATTCCATCTGGGACACCTTCGCTCGTAAGCCGGGGGCGGTGCTGGGCGGCGACGACGGCTCTGTGGCCTGCGATCACTATCACCGGTATGCCGGCGACGTGGACCTCATGGGGGACATGAACCTGAGTGGGTATCGCTTTTCGGTGTCCTGGGCCCGGGTGTGCCCCGACGGCGGGCCGGTCAATCCAGCGGGGCTCGACTTCTACGCCCGGCTGGTCGACACGCTCATGAGTCGTGGGATCGTGCCGTGGCTGACGCTCTATCACTGGGACCTGCCGCAAACCCTCGAAGACGCTGGCGGCTGGGCCAACCGCGACACGGCATACCGGTTTAGGGATTATGCCGCCGTAGTGCACGAGGCGCTGGGGGATCGGGTGAACTTCTGGACCACCCTGAATGAGCCGTGGTGCTCGGCCTTCTTGGGTTACGGCAACGGCCATCACGCGCCGGGCCGCACCGACGGCAGCGACGCCCTGCGGGCGGCTCATCACCTCATGCTCGGTCATGGTCTCGCGGTCCAGGAGCTGCGCTCCCGGGATGAGACCTTGTCGCTGGGCTTGACGCTGAACTTCACCGACATCGCTGCGGCCACAGATTCGGAGGCCGATTACGACGCTGCTCGGCGGCTCGATGGCCTGTCGAATCGCTATTTTGCCGATCCCATCCTGACCGGTGAGTACTCGGCCGACGTGATGGAGGACGTTGCCTCGCTGTGGCCGGCGGACCTGGTGCACGACGGCGACCTCGAGATCATCTCGACTCCCATTGATGTGTTGGGCGTCAACTACTACTTCGGGACGGCCGTGAGCGGCGGTGGGTTGACCGATCCAGACGCGATCGCGGCGGCTGCTGCGAAGGCGCGCCTGGCGGAGCCGTCACCCAATCCGGGTTCGGAGCACGTCAAGGTCGTCTCCCGCGGGCTTCCCGTGACCGATATGGGCTGGGAGGTCATGCCGGATGCCCTGGAGGCACTGCTGCTACGCCTGTATGACGAGTACACCGGCGAGCTGGGGGTGGCGCTGTACGTCACCGAGAACGGTGCGGCCTACGCCGACGAGCCGGATGAGCACGGCTTCGTCAACGATCAGGACCGCATCGCCTACGTGCGCTCACACCTGCAGGCTGTGCACAATGCGATGGAGGCCGGCGCCGACATTCGGGGCTACTTCCTGTGGTCGCTGATGGATAACTTCGAGTGGGCCTTCGGCTACAGCAAACGCTTCGGCATCGTTCGGGTCGACTACCCGACCGGCGAGCGCATCCCCAAGGCCAGTGCACAGTGGTATGCCGAGGTGGCCGAGCACGGCGTGGTGCCCGCGTGAGGATCGACCCGGTCAGCGCCACTCCGGTCTTTCAGCAGATCTGCGACGCGATCCTCGCCGATGTGCGCGACGGCACGATTGTCCCGGGGACGCACCTACCGCCGGTGCGTCACCTGGCTGCAGAGTTAGAGGTTGCGGCCAACACGGTGGCTAAGGCATACAAGCAACTCGGAGCCGAGGGCCACGTCCAAACTCATGGTCGCAACGGAACGGTCGTGCTCGCTCCGGCGCAACGGGGCACCGGAGATCTGAGTTCGGGAGCGGCGGCTGACTTCGTGGCCGCCGCGCAGCGGCAGGGCCTGACCCTGCCCGAAACGGTCGGACTGCTACGCCGTAGTTGGTGACCCGGACGATCCGGCGTCGAGAAGCCGTTGCAGTTTGCTCATCGCGACGGCACCGGCGATCGGCCCGATAGCCAACATGATCGTGGCGGCCGGCCACCCGGCGAAGCCAACGACCACGGGCACCGCCTGAATCGTCACGATGGTCAACGCGAATCCGATCGCGGTTTGCAGGGTCAGAGCCGTGCCGACGTAGCGAGGGTCAACGACGTCGGCCACGCAACTGGAAAACAGGCCCGAGTCGGCGATAACGGATGCTCCCCAGAGCGCCAAGATCGGCACCACGAGGTAGGGGGAGCTGCCGAACGCGAGGGCCGCTAATAGGCAGCAGGTTGTGCTGATCCGCATCGCCCACCCGGCCACGGCCGCTCGTCCGTAGCGGTCGCCCAACGCGCCACCGGTAAGGCAGCCGACGACACCGGATACACCGATGACCGTGAACGAAATGACCCCGACCAGTGAGCGCGACGAGTCGAACCCCTGCGACGTGCTCAAGGTGGCGGCGACGTAGGCCGGGATCCAGGTCCAGACCGCATACAGCTCCCACATGTGGCCGAAGTAGCCGAGGTTGGCCAACCGGGGCCCGCGCTCGGTGAAGAGGGTGAAGATATACCGGGGGTTGAACGGGGGAGCAGGCCTGGTCAGGGGCCCACTACGGGTGAACCCCCAGGCGAGCCCGGCACCTAGGACGGCCAGGACCGCAGCGACGATGAGGACGGCGCGCCAGGGGAGGGCGGCGAAACTGTTGATCAGCTGAGGCAGGGCGCTGCCGACGGTGAGGGCACCGATGAGCACACCGAGCGCCCATCCTCGGCCGGATGTGAACCATGAGGTCATCATTTTCAAACCGGTGGGATAGACGCCTGCCAGGGCCACGCCGGTGATGAAACGCAAGGCCACGGCGGGCCACAACGAGTCGACGGCCACCGCAATGACCCCCGTGGACAGGGCCGCCACCGCGGCCGAGATCGCCATCACCCGGTGGGCGGGGAAAATATCCGAGACGTTGAACGCCGAGGAGGACAACGCGCCGACGACGAAACCGACTTGCACCGCCACCGTC